>NZ_RRYE01000358.1 GCF_004010105.1 Microbacterium sp. CPCC 204701 | reverse complement strand
ACACCGCGGCGCTGCGCGACCAGCGCGCCGCCGAGCTCGCCGCGCTGCCCGTCGGCCAGCGGCTCGAGCGCCGCATCATCGACGGCGAGGGCAAGGGGCTCGAGGCCGACCTCGACCTCGCTCGCGCGGGCGGCCTCGCGCCCCTGCAGATCATCAACGACCACCTGCTCGAGGGCATGAAGGTCGTCGGCGAGCGGTTCGGCGCCGGCGAGATGCAGCTGCCGTTCGTGCTGCAGTCGGCCGAGGTCATGAAGACGGCGGTCGCTCTCCTCGAGCCCCACATGGAGAAGTCGGATGCCTCGGGCAAGGGCCGCATCGTGCTGGCGACGGTCCGCGGCGACGTGCACGACATCGGCAAGAACCTCGTCGACATCATTCTCACCAACAACGGCTACGACGTCGTCAACCTCGGCATCAAGCAGCCGATCGCCGACATCATCGCCGCGGCCGAGGAGCACGACGCCGACGTCATCGGCATGTCGGGACTCCTGGTGAAGTCCACGGTCGTGATGAAGGAGAATCTCGAAGAGCTGCAGTCCCGCGGCCTCGCGAAGAAGTGGCCCGTGATCCTCGGCGGCGCAGCGCTCACCCGCGCGTACGTCGAGGACGACCTCGCCTCGCTCTTCGACGGCGAGGTGCGCTACGCACGCGACGCGTTCGAGGGGCTCGCGCTCATGGAGCCGCTCGTCAAGGTCGCGCGCGGCGCCGATCCGGCGTCGGTCGGGCTGCCGGCGCTGAAGAAGCGGCGCCACGCCGCAGGCTCGACGCTCACGCTCACCGAGCCCGAAGCGATGCCGGCGCGTTCGGACGTGGCATCCGACAATCCCGTGCCCGCTCCGCCGTTCTGGGGCACGCGCATCGTGCGCGGCATCGCGCTGCACGACTACGCCGCGTTCCTCGACGAGCGGGCGACGTTCATGGGGCAGTGGGGGCTCAAGCCCGGGCGCGGAGCGGACGGCGCGTCGTACGAGGAGCTCGTCGAGACCGAGGGCCGCCCACGGCTGCGGTACTGGCTCGACCGCATCCTCGCCGAGGGCATGCTCGACGCGTCGGTCGCCTATGGATACTTCCCCGTGGTGTCGGAGGGCGACGACGTCGTGGTGCTGCACCACGGCGACGACCCCACCGGCGTGCTCGGCCTGCCCGGCCTGCTCGCACCGGACGGCGGATCGGGCGCTTCGACGGGCCCCGCGGCCGCGATCGGCGCGGAGCGGCTGCGCTTCCACTTCCCGCGTCAGCGGCGCGACCGGCATCTGTGCCTCGCCGATTTCGTGCGCTCGCGCGAGTCGGGGATCGTCGATGTGCTGCCGGTGCAGCTCGTCACCGCCGGCGCGCACATAGACTCGGTGACCGCGAAGCTCTTCGCCGAAGACCGGTACCGCGACTATTACGAGCTCAACGGGCTCGTGATGCAGCTCACCGAGGCGCTCGCCGAGTTCTGGCACGCACGGGTGAGGGCGGAGCTCGGCTTCGCCGACCAGGACCCGGCCGACACCGCGGGCCTGTTCAAGCTCGAGTACCGTGGAGCGCGGTTCTCACTCGGCTACCCCGCCTGCCCCGACATGGAGGACCGCCGCAAGGTCGTCGAGCTCCTCCGCCCCGAGCGCATGGGCGTCGAGCTCAGCGCGGAGCTGCAGCTGCACCCCGAGCAGTCCACCGACGCCTTCGTCTTCCACCACCCCGAGGCGAAGTACTTCTCGGTCTGACGCAGGTGCCCGCCCGTCACGAGATCAGTGATCTCACCGGGGTAGGACATCAGCCGCGGGATCGACCTGTGCCGGTGACATCACCTGATTCGGTGACGGATGCCGCGGGCCGAGGCATCCGTCATTCGGTGTCGACCTGCACCGTGACGTTCGGCGGCGTCCCGGCCACCCACGCTTCGGGCGATGATGTGAAGAACGCCCAGAAGCTGAGGGCGGCGACCGCGAGCGGGAGCAGCCACATCGCCGTCGCGGCCCGCGACAGGATTCGCGCGATCACGGCGGTGTCGGTCGCCCTCGTGGCGCGTCCGACGGAGACGACGAACACCACCGCCATCGCGAGCCACACGAGCGGCGACGGGTTCAGTACCGCGGTGTAGCAGATCGCGTCCGCGGCGGCGTCAGGGGCGAGGCATCGGCCCGCGCTCCCCCGTGCGAACAGGCCGTAGAGCCGCCCAGAGAAGTCCCCGCTTCGCGAGCGAGTGGATCTCGGGCAGGTAGTGGCCGATGAGGGGCGTGGTTGCTGCGGTCGTCGTCATGTTGCCTCTCGGTGTACCGGCCCGATCGTCACTGTAGGGCCCTGACGAGCTGCGGCGCCGGCGAGGTGCGATCGAGCGAGCGGCTTCGCGCGGCGCAGGGCAGCCAGCACGGCGCGCCCGACGACGAGGATGCCGATGACCGAGGTGACGGCGCGGAGGGTGTCCCACGTGAGGGTCGAGGTCACCAGCGAGTACACCAGGAAGCTCGAGAGGTTCGAGCCGAGCGGGGCGCCGGGGACGTACGAGATCTCCGTGCCGTAGCCCACCGCGAAGGGCCAGAACCACAGGTTCATGAGGAGTCCGAACGCGTACGACGCGGCGACGCCATAGACGCACAGCATCGCGATCTCGACGGCCGGTGCGACGCGTCGCGGGAGCAGGCCAGCGACGGCACCCACCCAGGCGCACGCGAACATCTGGAACGGCGTCCATGGGCCGAAGGTGCCGGTGACCACCGTCGACAGAGCGATCGTCGCCATGCCGAGCAGCAGCCCGAACCGCGCTCCGAACGCACGCCCCGAGAGGATCAGCAGGATGAAGACCGCCTCCACGCCGCCGACGCCCGTGCTCGCGATGCGCACCGCCGCGCCGATGGCGGCGAGCGTGCCGAGGAGCGCGAGCATGTGGGCGCTCCGCACGGTGTCGTCGAGGGTCGCGGCGACCACGAGTGCCGCGAGCGGCGCGAGCGCGAGCGCCGCCACCGGGACG
>NZ_RRYE01000357.1 GCF_004010105.1 Microbacterium sp. CPCC 204701 | reverse complement strand
GGATGCCGCCGCCTGCGTCGTGCGGTCGGGCGCCGCGGTCGCGGCCGGGGCCGCGAGCGCGAGGGTCGACGAGAGGGCGACGGCCGCCGAGACGGCCATCACGCGGGCACCGCGTCGTGCGTGCGTGTTCATCGGGATCCTCGATCCTGTCTCAGTCGGCGTCGGTGCGCTCCAGGAGCGCGACGCCGATCTTGGAGTCGGCCATGCCGTAGAAGACGAAGAGCCGGCCGTCGACCTCTTCGATCGCGGTCGGGAAGACGACGTTGGGGACGATGCCGCTGCGCTCGTCGTCTGTCTCGGGCGCGAGCAGCGGCTCGGGGGTGCGGGCGATCACACGCGAGGGGTCCTGAGCGTCCAGCAGCAGTGCTCCGGCGGCGTAGTTGACCCGCTGCTGCTGCGCGAACGCGCTGTCGATCACGCCCGTGACGCCGTGGTGCAGCACGAGCCACCCCTCGGGCACGCGCAGCGGCGGCGGGCCGCCTCCGATCTTGACCTCTTCGAACGCGTACTCGGGGCCTGCCACGAATCGATGCTGCCCCCACAGCACGAGGTTCGCGAGGTCGTCGCGGACGGCGTCGAGCGGCACGTAGCTGATCCAGATCGACTGCCGCGGGTCGTCGATGCCGGCAGGAAGCCGCACGCCCTGCCCGGGCCTGGTCTCACCCAGGTCCCACATCGGGCGGTGCAGCACCGCGAGCGACTCGGTGCCGTCGGGCGCCGTGACGGGCTCGGGGAAGAACACGGTGTCCTTGTTGTGGAAGAGGTTCAGATCCATGTCGAGCTCGTCCTGGTAGCGGAAGTGGGCCGGGCCGAGCCGCCGCCACTCGCGCAGGTCGTCCGACACCGCGATCGCCGTCCGCGGGCCCAGCGGCCCGTACGCGACGTAGGTCATGACGTGCAGGCCCAGGGCGTTGATCCACGTCGTGCGTGGATCCTCGACTCCCGCGTTGCCGACGCCGCGCTCCCACCCGCGGTCGGGCTCGAGCACGATGCCTTCGCGCTGTACCGAGACGGGGACGCCGTCCTCGACGACCACGCGAGCGAGCCCCACGCGCGAGACGTTGCCCTCGGCGACGAGTCGCGGCAGAAGGTACAGCTCGCCGTCGGGACCGCGGCCGGACGCCGGGTTGAGCACGCCCTCCGCTTCGTTCGGATCGCCGTCCTGGGGCGTCATCACGACGCCCATCCGACTCAGCCGGTACGGGATCGAGGGGGTTGTTCCGGGCATGGTCATCCTTTCACTCCGGATCCGAGATCGTTGCTGGTGAAGTACCGCTGGAACACGATGAACAGCGTCACGGCGGGGATCGCGAGCACGACGGCGCCGGCCATCATGGCGCCGAAGGGGTTCGCGGTCGAAGCGGCGATGTTCGAGATGAAGTTGGCGAGCGACACCGCCAGCGGCTGCATCGACGCCTCCTTCGTGATGAGGAACGGCCACAGGAACTCGTTCCACGGGCCGATGAAGGTCAGCAGCACGGCGGTGAGCAGTGCGGGCCGCACGAGGGGCAGCGCCACGTTCCACAGCAGCCGGAACTCCCCCGCTCCGTCGATGCGCGCGGCCGAGAAGAGGTCGCGCGGTAGCTGCAGGAAGTACTGGCGGAAGATCACGACCGCGGTCGAGTTGATGAAGAACGGGACGATCATGCCGATGTAGGTGTCGGAGAGCCCGTAGTCCCGCGCGATCATCACGTAGAGCGGGATCATGAGCAGCTGGAACGGGACCACCTGCACCAGCAGCGCGAGCGCGAACGTCGCGCTGCGGCCGCGCCACTCCAGCACCGCGAGCGCGTAGCCCGCGAGCACCCCGAACACCACGGTCCCCAGCAGCACGCCGCCGGTGAAGATGCCCGAGTTGATCAGTCCCTGCACCAGATCGATGCGCTCGTTGATCGCGACGTAGTTGTCGAACGTCAGGTTGGCAGGGTTGGGGAAGGCCCCGGCCACCGACGTGTCGACATCCGTCTGCAGCGACCCGATCACCATGTAGTAGAAGGGGAAGAGGAACGCGATCGCCCCGAGGCTCAGCACGATGTAGAGCGCGGCCTTGCTTCCCAGTGCGCGCCTCATGACTCGTCACCCCCCACGAGCTTGCGCTGCAGCCACGCGATGACCAGCACGAACAGGATGAGGATCACGCCGATCGCGGCCGCGACATCCGGATTCCCCTGCTCGATGCCCTTCTGGTAGATCAGCAGCACCGGCGAGGTCGAGGCGCCGTTCGGGCCGCCGCCGCCGGTGAGCAGGTACGGCTCGGTGAACAGGTTCGCGCCCGTGATGGTCGCCAGGAGCACCACCAGCACCGTCGCGGGGCGCACACCCGGGACGGTGACGCTGAAGAACTGACGGATGCGGCCGCCGCCGTCGGTCGAGACGGATTCGTAGAGCTCCCTGGGCACGTTCTGCAGCGCCGCGAGGTAGAGCAGGATGTAGAACCCGAGGCCCTTCCAGGTCACGAAGAGCGCGATCGTCGGCATCGCGAGGGCGCTGTTGACGAGCCATGACGGCTGCGGCGCCAGCGGGCCGAGGATGTTGTTGACCAGTCCGTTGTTCGAGAAGAGGAACAGCCACACCGCGACGACCGCCACCGACGCGGTCACGTACGGCACGTAGTAGCTCACGCGGAAGAACGTGCGCGCGTGCACGACGCTGTTCAGAGCGGTGGCGAGCACGATCGAGAGCACGACGGTCAGCGGCACGTTGATGGCGAGGAAGACGCCGACGTTCGCGAACGACTGCCACACGTCAGGGTCGCTCACCACGGTCGCGTAGTTGTCGAGGCCGACGAACGGCCGGTCCACCTCGGCGCCCGGCGCCGCGAAGAAGAAGTCGTGGAACGACATCCACACCGCGAGGATGATCGGCCATGCGAAGACCAGGATCACGAACACCAGGTACGGCGCCGAGAACAGGATGCCGAGCGGCTGGGCTCCGAGGATCCGCCGGCGCCGGCG
>NZ_RRYE01000356.1 GCF_004010105.1 Microbacterium sp. CPCC 204701 | reverse complement strand
AGCAGGAGCGGCTCGGTGGCGCGCGACACGATGACCGCGTCTGCGCCGCGCCCGCGCAGGTCGCGCATCGCCGCCATGAGGCCCGCAGGCGACCGATCGCCGGCGAGGCCGGCCTCGGCGAGCTCCTCGTCGCTCACCTTCAGCACGTCGACCCCTCCGGCCACGGCGGCCTCGAGGCGCTCGCCGGCCAGATCGACGACGACCTTGGCGCCGCCCTCGCGCAGGTCCGAGGCCAGACGTCGATACGTGTCGGCGGGGAGCGCCTCTTCGCCCGCCGGACCGCTGAGGATCGCGAGGCCCGACGCGAGTCCTTCGCGCAGCGTGACCCCGTACAGTTCGTCGAGGTCGTGGCGGCCGAGTGGCTCGCCCTCCGTCTCGGCGATCGGGCGGCGCTCGCCGCCGCGACGGTCGTGCACGTACGCCGACCCCTTGCCGGGCCGCTCGATGCCGGCGACCGAGATCTCCTCGTCTTCGAGCAGGTGCCGCAGCATCCGCCCGACCTCTCCGGCGAGCGCGCAGCTCATCGTCACCGAGACGCCCAGGCGCAGCAGCATCCGCGCCTGCCACACGCCCTGCCCGCCGGCGTGGAGGTGGATGTCGGGCTCGTCGCCGTGCTCTTCGACGGTGACGGTGAGCGTTGGGGAGGGCGCGAAGATCGTGACATCGCTCATGACGGCCACGCTAGGCGTGCGGACGGCGCTCCGGCACCCCCTTGCCCGGTCGCCCGCACCGTGCAAGACGGCTCAGGCCGAGGCCGCCTCGCGTGCCGCGACGAGGTCGGCGTGGTGGATCCCGGCGACGTCCGGGTGCGCCCGCAGGCGAGACTTCAGCGCGTTCTCTCCGTACAGCGCGTGGATCGGGTTCGCCGGGTCCTGGGTCAGGCCCTTCGCCTGCTCGGCGAACTCGGGCGGCAGGTCGATCAGCGGCAGGCGCTTGTCGAGGGCCGGGTTGAAGAAGAACGGCACCGAGATGCGGTCGTCGGGGTGCCGCGGCGAGATGACGCGGTGATTCGTGGCGATCAGGTAGCCCTGCGTGGCGTACTCGAGCAGCTCGCCGATGTTGACGACGAAGGCTCCCGGCACCGGGGGCGCGTCCACCCACTCGCGGTCGCGCTCGACCTGGAGGCCGCCCTTGCCCGGCTCGACCCACAGCAGCGTGAGCACGCCGGAGTCCTTGTGCGCGCCGACGCCCTGGACCCACGCGACCGGAGGCTCCGCGGAGCGCGCCGGCGATCCGTGGAGGGGCCCTGGGGACGGTGGGGCCGGGTCGGCCTTGCCGGGGTACCGCACGATCTTGATGAGCGTCGACGGCTCCCCGAAGTGCTCGTCGAAGTAGCTCTCGGGGGCGCCGAGCGAGAGCGCCCACGCCCGCAGCAGCTTGCGGGCCACGCCCGACAGATGATCGTGCCATTCCGACACGACCTCCCGCAGCTCCGGCTGCGCCTCCGGCCAGAGGTTGGGACCGATGAGGCGCGCGAAATCCGGCGCAGCCGGGTCGGTCACCGCCTCCCGCTCCGGGCCGATGTCGATCTGCTCGCGCCAGTCCACCTTGCCCTGCGTGCGCTCGCCGCCGATGCGCGTGTACCCGCGAAAGTGCGGGCTCTTGACGTTCTCGATGGCGAGCTTGTCGGCCTCGGGCAGTGCGAAGAAGTCGCGCGCGGCGCGGTGCAGCCGGGATTCGAGCTCGGGCGTGACGCCGGTGCCGGTGAGGTAGAAGAACCCGACATCGTGCGTCGCGGCACGCAGGTCGTCGCGGAACCGCGCGGCGGCCTCCGCTCCGGCGTCCAGGCGGGACAGGTCGAGGATCGGCAGGGTGAGGTCGGTCATGGTTGCGAGAGTAGGCGGATGCTGCGGCATCGGCCCGTTTGTTGCCCACGGTTAAGCGGCGAGCGGTGACGCCGTCCGGCGGTGCACGCGCGGCTGCGCATCGCCGCGCCCGCGGACCGCGTGATCGCGCGCATCGACCCGGCCGTCGGAGTCGTCGAGGCGGTCGACCCCGCGACGTCGGTGCTCGTGACGGGCGCTGACAGCCGGGAGACGATCGCCGCGTACGTCGGCATGCTCGGGATGGGCTTCACCGTCGACGCGCCTGACGAGCCGCGGAGTCATCCGACGCGGCTCGCCGACGTCTGCACCCGGATGGCCGGCTGAACGAGATCTCGCGCCGTGCTTGCGCGCGGAGCGTCCGAACCGGTACACGTGAAGCATGACGAGGATCTCGCGCGCCGTGCTCGTGACCGGCTGCTCGACCGGCATCGGACGCGAGACGGCAGCCCTCCTCGCCTCGCGGGGCCGACGTGTGTACGCGACGGCGCGGCGCCTCGAGACGATCGCCGATCTGGAGAAGAGCGGATGCCGCCTCCTCGAGCTCGACGTGACCGACGAGGCGTCGCGCGTCGCGGCCGTGCAGGCGGTGGTCGAGCGCGAGGGCGCCGTCGGGGTGCTCGTGAACAACGCGGGCATCAGCGAGCTCGGCGCGACCGAGACGCTCCCGCTCGAACGCGTGGAGCGCATGTTCACGACGAACGTGTTCGGGATGCTGCGCATGACGCAGCTGGTGCTGCCGGGCATGCGCGCCCAGGGGTGGGGCCGAATAGTGAACCTCGGCTCGATGAACGGACGCTACATCATGCCCGGCATGGGGTCGTACGCGGCGACGAAGCACGCGATCGAAGCGCTCAGCGATGCGCTGCGCTACGAGCTGCGCCCGTTCGGGGTCGCCGTCTCGCTGATCGCACCGGGCATGGTGCGGACCGGCTTCGGGCACGCGGCGGCGGGGCGCAGCGACTCCGGCGCCGTCGAGCCGGTGTGGGCCGACTTCAACCGCCGGATCACCGAGTTCACGCTCGAGTGGGACTCGGGACCACGCGCGCGGCTCGCGTGCACGCCGCGCGACGTGGCCGAGCGCGTCGCACGTGCCGCGGAGTCGAAGCGGCCCCGCGCGCGGTATCGCGTCGCG
>NZ_RRYE01000355.1 GCF_004010105.1 Microbacterium sp. CPCC 204701 | reverse complement strand
GGCCGTGACGACCGGCTGGCAGCCCGGCGCCTGCTTCGCCTTCACGCGCGCCGCCCACGCCGCGATGTCTGCGTCGCCGGGACCGCCCGCGAACGCCTCGCCGGCGATGTCGGCGAGCTGTCTGCCGCTGCGCGTGCTCGCGACGCGCAGCTCGGCGTTGAGCTTGGACGCGTGGAGCATCCGGTCGACGGCGGCCACGGCATCCCAGTCGCGAACGGATGCCGCGTCGTACGCGCGTGCGAGCGCCGTGGCGTCGCCGGGGCCGATGCCGGCGACGAGCAGATCCTCGAGCACGTCGAAGACGCCGTCGCGGTCGACGAGTCCCTGCTGGTGGAATCCCTCGAGACTGTGAGACATCGTGTAGAAGCCGCTCGGGAACGCCGAATCGCTCAGCTGCAGGCTCACCAGCAACCGGGCGACCGGCGAGTCCACGTGCGTTTTCGCCATGCCTCAGACCAGGTAGAACAGCTGCGTCAGAGGCAACGACTGCGCGGGCTCGATGTGGGCGGGCTCGCCGTCGACGGTGACCTTGTACGTCTCGGGATCGACGTCGATGACGGGTGCGGCGTTGTTGCGCACCATGTCGTCCTTGCCGATCGAGCGCGTGCCCTTGACCGGGAGGATCCGGCTCTTGAGTCCGAGCTGCTGCGGAACGCCCTTCTCGATCGAGACCTTCGACACGAACGTCGCCCGCGTCTGGTGGAGGGCCTGACCGAAGGCGCCGAACATCGGCCGGAAGTACACCGGCTGCGGCGTCGGCAGCGAGGCATTCGGATCGCCCATGAGCGCCCAGTTGATGAGCCCGCCCTTGATCACCATCTTCGGCTTCGCGCCGAAGGTGTCGATCGGCCAGAGCACGATGTCCGCCATCTTGCCGGGCTCGAGCGAGCCGACATAGTCCGAGACGCCGTGGGTGATCGCGGGGTTGATCGTGACCTTGGCGAGGTATCGCAGAACCCGGAAGTTGTCGTTGCCCTCGGCGTCTTCGGGAAGCCTGCCCCGCTTGTCCTTGCAGTGGTGCGCGGTCTGGAACGCGCGCGTCACGGACTCGCCGATGCGCCCCATCGCCTGGGAGTCGGACGAGAACATCGAGATGATGCCGAGGTCGTGCAGCACCGTCTCGGCCGAGATCGTCTCGGCGCGCACGCGCGAGTCGGCGAAGGCGACGTCCTCGGGGCTGTCGTACGACAGGTGGTGACAGACCATGACCATGTCGAGCAGCTCGTCGATCGAGTTCACGGTGTACGGAAGCGTCGGGTTGGTCGACGACGGCAGCACGTTGCTCTGGCCCGCCATCTTGATGATGTCGGGCGCGTGGCCGCCGCCCGCGCCCTCGGTGTGGAAGGTGTGGATCGTGCGGCCGTCGATCGCCGAGATCGTGTCTTCGACGAAGCCCGCCTCGTTGAGGCTGTCGGTGTGGATCGCGACCTGGACGTCGTACTCGTCCGCGACGCTCAGCGCCTGGCTGAGCGCAGCGGGCGTGCTGCCCCAGTCCTCGTGCACCTTCAGTCCGCCGGCGCCCGCCTCGATCTGCTCGATGAGCGCCTGAGGCAGCGAGCCGTTGCCCTTGCCGTGGATTCCGACGTTGACGGGCAGCTCGTCCCAGGCCTGCAGCATCCGGTAGATGTTCCACGCGCCCGGCGTGCACGTCGTGCCGTTGGTGCCGTCGGTGGGTCCGGTGCCGCCGCCGAACAGCGTCGTGATGCCGTTCGAGAGGGCGGCGTACGCCTGCTGCGGCGAGATGAAATGCACGTGCGGGTCCATGGCACCGGCGGTGGCGATGAGGTGCTCGCCGGCGATCACCTCGGTGCCGGGGCCCACCACGAGCTTGGGGTCGACGCCGTGCTGCGTCTGCGGGTTGCCCGACTTGCCGATGCCCACGATGAGGCCGTCCTTGACGCCGATGTCGCCCTTGACGATGCCGATGACGGGGTCCATGACGACCGCATTCGTGATCACGAGGTCGAGGGCGCCCTGCGTCTGGCTGGCCAGAGGATCCGCGCCCATGCCGTCGCGGGCCGACTTGCCGCCGCCGTAGACGATCTCGTCGCCGTAGCTGTCGGCTGCGAAGTCCTTCTCGATCTCGATGATGAGGTTCGTGTCGGCCAGTTGCACGCGGTCGCCGACGGTCGGCCCGAACAGGTCGGTGTACTGCTTGCGAGGGATGACGGCCATCTCAGTTGCTGCCCTTCTGCGCGTCCGGCGCGGTCGCCTTGCTCGCCGGCTCGCCGTTCTGGAAGCCGCGCTCGGTCATCCGCCGCAACGCCGCGGTCTTCGTCTGCGCAGCATCGAGGCTTCCGCCCACGAGCCCGTTGAACCCCACGACCCGTCGTGCCCCGGCGAACGCGACGAGCGTGACCTGTTTCGTCTCGCCGGGCTCGAAGCGCACGCCGGTGCCGGCGGGGATGTCGAGGTGCATGCCCCACGCCTGCTCGCGCTCGAACAGCATCGCGGGATTGACCTCGAAGAAGTGGAAATGCGACCCGATCTGCACCGGCCGGTCGCCGGTGTTCGTGACCCGCAGCGTGGCCGACGCACGGCCGGCGTTGATCTCGATCGTCTCGTCGCCGTGGTGATACTTCGGCTTTCTGCTGACCATGGGGTTCCTTCCTCCAGCTGCCGTGTCAGTGGTGGTGACCGTCGTGGGCGTCGACGAGCGGCGCCTCGTCGGCGTGCGGGTGGGAGTGCGCGTGAGGGTGCGGATGGGGATGAGGGTGGGGGTGCGTGTGCCCCGAGTGCCCGGCCTGGCTCTCTTCGAACGCGTGTGAGTGGGCGTATCCGTGTCCGTGGTCGGCCGCGAGCCCGTCGTCGATGCCGTCGTGACCCTGTGCGAGCGCCGCCAGGGCGTCGCGTACCCGCGTGCGGACCACACGCCCGACCGCGGAGTGGGTCATGAGCGGACCGAGGTCCTCGGCATCCGTCTCGGGAAGCCCGAGAGCGAACCCCGCCGGCACGGCCG
>NZ_RRYE01000354.1 GCF_004010105.1 Microbacterium sp. CPCC 204701 | reverse complement strand
GCAGCCGCCGTAGTACCGGCGGCCGGGGTACCCCTCGGCGTACTTGTTGGTGAGCACGGAGCCCTGCGACTGGAGCACCGAGACGGGCACGAAGTTCTCGGAGGCGATCATCTCGAGGTAACCGCGCTGGCGCTCGAGCTCGCGCTCGAGCACTTGAGCGATCTCGGGATCGACCTCGGCGAGAGGGGCGTTGAAGTACTGATCGGTCATGGCGATCTCCTTGACGACGGCTTCGGTTGGTTGTCCCGCATCGGCCCAGGCGCGCGGTCGAATGCCGTTGTCGGTCGCTCCCCGGTGGTGACCCACCTCAACGCCAGTCGCGACATCCCCGAGCATAACGGATGCCGCGGCCTGCTCGCAGCGCCGGATCACGCCCTGCTAGGCTGAGCCGAACCGTTTTGTTAGGACTCTTTACATGACGCGTCGCCGAGGACCGGCTGTCACGGCAGCCGCGCTTCTCGTCGCCGCGCTGCTCGCCGGTTGCACCCCGGCGGCCCAGAATGGAGGCACTGTGTCGCTGCCCGCCGTGGTACCCGCCCCCGCCTCGATCGAGCGTGGGCAGGGCAAGCCGTTCCGGCTGCACGGCGGGACCGCCGTGGCGGGAGAGACGGATGCCGCGGCCGCGCTCCTCGCCGTGGTCGAGGCCCGCACGGGCCTGACGCTCACGGGCGAAGGCCGGCTCGGGGTCGACCTTCGCGTCGACCCGTCCACCGGCGGACCCGAGTCGTACCGGATCACGGCGGAGGCGGCATCCGTCGTCGTCACCGGAGCCGACGCTGCGGGACTCTTCTACGGCGTGCAGACCCTGGCGCAGCTGCTCACGCGCGACGGCGAGGAGTGGATCATCCCGGCGGTCGAGATCACCGACGCCCCGCGGTTCGCGTACCGCGGCGTGATGCTCGACGTCGCACGGCACTTCCATCCCGTCGAGACGGTGAAGGGCTACATCGACCGCGCCGCGTCCGTGAAGCTCAACGCGCTGCACCTGCACCTCACCGACGACCAGGGATGGCGCCTCCACCTCGACTCGCGGCCGAAGCTCGCCGAGCGCGCGAGCGGCACGTCCGTCGGCGGCGACCCGGGGGGCTTCTACACCAAGGACGACTACCGCGAGATCGTCGCGTACGCGGCGGCGAATCACATGATCGTCGTCCCCGAGATCGACATGCCGGGCCACACGCACGCCGTCGGACTGGCGTACCCCGAACTCGCCGAGGCCCCGAGCATCGACGAGCACATGCGCGAGGTGATCCGCGCGTACGGCGGCGGTGAGCCGACGCCGGGAGTGCCGTACGAGGGTCTCGCGGTCGGATTCTCGTCGCTGAGGATCGACGACGAGGCGACGTACGACTTCATCGCCGACGTGTTCGGCGAGCTCGCCGCGATGACTCCCGGCCCGTATCTGCACCTCGGCGGCGACGAGTCGCTCAGCACGACAGACGAGGACTTCGCATCGTTCATCGCCCGCGCGAGCGCGATCATCGCCGATCTCGGCAAGACACCGGTCGCCTGGCACGAGGCCGGGGCCGCGTCCGGGATCGCCGACACCACCGTCGGGCAGTACTGGGGCTTCGTCACCCCGACGGGCGGCATGGACGAGCGAGCGCGCGCGTTCGTCGCGAACGGCTCGCAGCTGATCCTCTCCCCGGCCGACGCCATCTACCTCGACATGCAGTACCCGTCGGGTCCCGAGCTCGGGCTGACGTGGGCGAACGGCCCCACGAGCGTCGAGCGGGCCTACGCGTGGGAGCCGTCCGACGTGATCTCCGGCATCGACGACAGCGACATCCTCGGCGTCGAGGCGCCGCTGTGGACCGAGACGGTCCGGACCGCGGCCGACATCGACCTCATGGCGTTCCCCCGCATCGCCGCCGCCGCCGAGGCGGGCTGGTCTCCCGCGACCGGCACGAGCGACCTGCGCACCTGGGAGTCGTTCCGCGCGCGGGTCGGCGAGCTCGGCCCGCTGTGGACGAGCCTCGGCATCGGCTTCCACCCGTCCGACGAGATCCCGTGGGTCACCGAATGAGCACGCTCGTCCATTCCGTCCGCGTCATCGGCTCGTCTGTCCCGGCCGATCGCGCCGTCGCCTGGGTGCTGTTCGACGACGGCCTGGTCGCCGCGACCGGCGTCGGCGACCGGCCGGACGCCGACGAGATCGTCGACGGCGGGGGCGGATGCCTCGTCCCCGGCTTCGTCGACATCCACGGGCACGGCGGGGGCGGCGCGAGCTTCGACGACGGCCTCGATGCGGTGAGGGTGGGGCGGGCGCTGCACCGAGCGCATGGCACGACCCGAGCCGTGATCTCGCTCGTCACCGCGTCGCTCGACGAGATGGCCGCGCGGGCGGCGATGGTCGCAGACGCCTGCGCGTCGGATCCGACGATCCTGGGCTCGCACCTCGAGGGCCCCTTCCTCGACCCCGGGCACAAGGGTGCGCACACCGCGGGACTGCTGCGTGCGCCGGACGCGGCATCCGTCGATCTTCTGCTCGAAGCCGGACGCGGCACGATCCGTCAGGTGACCCTCGCCCCCGAACTCCGCGGCGCCGACGATGCGATCCGCCGGTTCACCGAGGCCGGAGTCGTCGTGGCCGTCGGCCATACCGACGCCGACGCGGCCGGGGCGCACCGGGCGTTCGACGCCGGCGCGACGGTGCTCACGCACGCGTTCAACGCGATGCGCGGCATCCACCATCGCGCCCCGGGGCCGGTCGTGGCGGCACTGCGCGACGACCGCGTCACGCTCGAAGTGATCGCCGACGGCGTCCACGTCGACATGGAGCTCATCACGACCCTCTTCGCCGTGGCGGGCAACCGCATCGCGCTCGTCACCGACGCCATGGCCGCGGCCGGGTCCGCCGACGGCCGGTACGAGCTCGGCGGGCTGGCCGTGACGGTGTCGGACGGCGTCGCGCGTCTCGACGACGGCGGCTCGATCGCGGGCTCGACGCTCACGCAGGACGCGGCCGTGCGCCG
>NZ_RRYE01000353.1 GCF_004010105.1 Microbacterium sp. CPCC 204701 | reverse complement strand
CGGCTCGCCCTCGGCACCGGTCTCGGCCTGCTGCTGATCGTGCTCGTCGACCAATGGGACAACGCCATGGACACCCTGGCGCTCGTGCTGGTCGCATCGCTCATCGCAACGGCGATCAGCATCCCCGTCGGGATCTGGGCCGCCCGCAACGACCACGTCTCGCGCGTCGTGCGGCCGATCCTCGATTTCCTGCAGACGATGCCGGCGTTCGTGTACCTGATCCCGGCCATCATCTTCTTCGGGGTCGGGGCCGTGCCCGGAATGATCGCCACCATCCTGTTCGCCCTCGCCCCCGGCGTGCGACTCACCGAGCTCGGGATCCGCGGCGTCGACCATGAGGTCGTCGAGGCCGGCCACGCCTTCGGCGCGACCCCCGGGCGCATCCTCCGCCAGATCCAGCTGCCGCTCGCGCTGCCGAGCATCATGGCCGGCGTCAACCAGATCATCATGCTGAGCCTGTCGATGGTCGTGATCGCCGGCATCGTCGGCGCCGGCGGCCTCGGCGGCGAGATCACCCGCGCCATCGGCCGCATCAACGTCGGACTCGGATTCGAGGCGGGCATCTCGATCGTGATCATCGCGATGATCCTCGACCGGATCACCTCCGCTTTCGCCGACCCCGGCCGCGCGCGCTCGAAGAGGGCCAGGTCGCGTTCGACGGGCGACTCGCCGGATGACGACAAGCCGGATGTCGCGGCAGCCGAGACGGATCGCGAGCGACTGACCGCGTCGCCCCGTCGCGCCCCGATCGTGCGCTGAGATCACGTGACGGATGCCACGGACCGCGGCATCCGTCATCCACCGACCAGGCGGGTCCATCAGCCCGCCGGAGGCGCGCGAGATTCGTGCGTCCTGACCAAGACCGATCCGCGCACACCGCGGATGGAGAGGAAGTCGACATGATGAGCAAGAGAAAGCACCTTGCCTCGGGCATCGCGCTCGCCGGAGCCGCAACCCTCGTGCTGACCGGATGCTCGGGCAGCGCCGACGAAGGCACGGACTCCGCCTCGCCCGAGGGCGGCGCCGACCGCGCCATCGAACTCGCCGTGTTCAACGGCTGGGACGAGGGGATCGCCGCGTCGCAGCTGTGGGCCGCGATCCTCGAAGAGCAGGGCTACGAGGTCGAGTTGACGTACGCGGACGTGGCGCCGGTGTACGCGGGGCTCGCAGGAGGCGACTTCGATCTCGTCCTCGACACGTGGCTGCCGATCACGCACGCCGACTACATGGAGCAGTACGGCGACGACATCGTCGACCTGGGATCCTGGAACGACGAGGCGAAGCTCACCATCGCGGTGAACGAGGACGCCCCCATCGACTCGCTCGACGAGCTCGCGGCCAACGCCGACGCCTTCGGGAACCAGATCGTCGGGATCGAGCCCGGTTCGGGTCTCATGCGCATCACGGGCGACGAGGTCGTGCCGGGCTACGGCCTCGACGGCATGACGCTCATCGAGTCGTCGACGCCGGCGATGCTCGCCGAACTGCAGTCGGCCACCGACGCGGGTGAGAACATCGTCGTGACGCTGTGGCGTCCGCACTGGGCCTACAACGCGTTCCCGGTGAAGGACCTCGAAGACCCGCAGGGCCTCCTCGGCGACGCCGAGGGCATCCACTCGGTCGCGGCCACCAGCTTCGAGGAGGACTTCCCCGAGGTGTTCGAGTGGATCTCGAACTTCAAGATGCCCAGCGACGTCCTGTACTCGCTCGAGGACGCGATGTTCAACCAGTACGACGGCGACGACTACGGTCCCGTCGTCGAGCAGTGGATCGCCGACAACCAGGAGTACGTCGACGGACTGACCTCCTGACCTGGCACCACCACACGACGCGGCACGCCGTTCGACCTCGGTCGGGCGGCGTGCCGTTCTCGTGCTCCGGGTCAGCCCGAGGGGCGGCTCTTCGGGCGCACGACGCGTCCGGGAGCCCCGGGGGTCCGTGCGGGCACGGGCCACGACTTGGGCTCGGGCGTGGGGGACGCAGCGGGGGTGGCATCGGGCTCGTGCGCCGAGAGGTGCGCTTCGGTGGCGGCCGGGGCATCCGTCGTCGTCGTGCCGGCGTCCGACGAGGGCCCGAGCTCGAGCATGACCTTCTTCTCGAGCACCTCGATGGCCTCGTCCGAGACCGAGATGAGGCCGTCGAGCTCCTCGCGCACGCGGCGGTAGGCGAGCTGCCGCTCGGCGGGGGTCGCCGCCTCGTCGACGGCGACCGTCAGCAGCTGCTTCGCGGTGTCGAGGCGCTTGCGCTCGGCCTCGGTGAAGCTCGAGTCGCGCAGGCGCCGGGCGTCGCGCTCGGCGACGTCGAACGCGACCTCGAAGTCGGCGACCGCGTTGCGGTACTCGGTGAGCTGCTCGTTGGTGATGCGGGCCTTCGCCGACGGGGGCCGCAGACCATCGGCGATGCGCTTGGCGCGCAGGAAAGCAGCGGTGAGCGGCTGGCGTCCGTCGCTCATGGCCGGGAAGGCGATGATCTTCGCGACGTCGAGCTCGTACTCGAGCCACCGCGCGGTCACGGCGTCGTGCGTCGCGAGGAGTCGCTCGAGCTGGGTGGCCTGCGTCTCGCGCGTCGCGGTCTCGGCCGGAGCTCCCACGGTCGTCGCGGTCGCGCCCGTGACGGGCGGGAGGGATGCCGCGGCCACCGGCTTGCCTCGCGCCGCCGCCTGTGCGGCCTTCAACTCGGCCTTGGCGCGAAGGACTTCGAGGCGCCGCCTGTGGCGGCGGCGCGCTCCCCGCTCCCAGGCGCTGCCGACGGATGCCAGCACGCCGAAGAGGGGAAAGACGAGCCACCAGAAGTCGCCCGCGAAGTCCCAGAACTGGTCCACCCTGTCATGGTAGCCGCCGGGGCCCGGCGCGGGACCTGCCTCAGGGTGCGCTGTCAGGCGGAACGTCACCGCCCCGACCGGCGGGCGGCTTCGGGAGCAGCGACGGCAGGCGTCCGGCCAGCTCGGCCAGGGTGGTCGCGGCGGCGGTGACGCTCGCTGCGGCGGCTG
>NZ_RRYE01000352.1 GCF_004010105.1 Microbacterium sp. CPCC 204701 | reverse complement strand
ACGCTTCCGGGCCGGCACGACGACGGCTGGGGCGGGTGGTGCGGGTTCCGCGATGGGAACCCGCACCACCCGCCGCCGGGCGGCTACTGGCAGGTGGCCGCCGGGACGACCACAGTCGAGGTGTGGGAGCGGCCGTCCGCAGCCGTCGCGGTGACAGCCGCGGTGCCGGAGGCGATGACCGCGGCGCGCGTCGCGAAGCTCACCGAGACGCTCTTGCCCGCCGCGATCGACACCGTCTTGGTGCCGTATCGGCCGGCGACCGTGACGGAGGCGGTGACGTCGTCGGTGTTGGAGACGCTCACGACCTCGGTGATCTTTCCGGCGATGCAGCGTGTGGTGGCCGTCGCCGTCAGCTCGAGCCCGAGCGACACGGCTTCGGACGTCGAGGCGCCGACCAGCCCGTCTCGGTAGCCGTCGTAATGCGCCGTGACCGATGCGACGCCCTCGGGCACGTCGACGGTCGCGGAACGGTCCTCCAGGTCGACCGTGGTGCTCCACTCGCCGCCCGAGAACGTCACCGTGCCGACGACCTCGCCGTCGTCGGCCGCGGTCACCCGGGCCGTCGCGGTGCGTCCGTCGACCGTGAGGCCCGTGACGGAGCCGACCGCTTCGACGGCTGTCCAGTCGTGCATCGCGTCGAGCACCGACTGGGTCACGCTCACGAACGAGCCGTGTCGCGGGCTCGCCGGCAGACCGCCGACGGGTCGGACGTTCCACTCCGCCCGGCGCGACAGCCGGTCGGCCTGCGTGCTGGACGCGATGGCCCCCTCCGAGGTCAGGAAGGCCCGGTAGCCGCCCGCCCCGTAGTTATCGACGAGGAACACGTATCCGTCGCCGGCCGCGTTGTTGTTCGGGTCGCCGGCGTTCAGCTTGACCACCTGCGGACCCTCGCCGGACTGCCCGGTCTCGAGGCTCGTCATCCGGGTGTCGGTGAGCTGCCACGTCGCCTGCGGATCCGCCGACCAGCTCGACTGGGTCGTGGGCGCCGTGAGCACCTTCGACCGCTCCAGGAAGATGTCCTTGCCCGCCTCCAGGATGCCGGCCGCGCCGCTCTCCTCGTTCTTGGTGAACCGGTAGTAGTAGTCGCCGATCCTCGTCACGGTGGAGTCGATCCGGGCGTAGCCGGTGTCCTGCCACGTCGCGGGCGGGTAGGTGAACGTCTGGAAGTCACGCGTGAGGACGTAGAACATGCGGGCGTACAGGTTGTCGGTGTTCGTGTGGCTCGCGTCGGAGTACAGGCGGGATGCGAAGAACACCACGTACGACTGCAGCTCGTCGTCCCAGTACGCCTCCGGCGCCCACGTCATGCCCGCCTCGGGCTGGTTGATCGTGATGCCGGCGTTCTCGCCGTTCGTCCGGGTCCACTCGACGAGATCGGTCGACTCCCACACGTGCACCTTCAGGCTGCCCGCGGACTGCGCGGGTCCCCAGCCGGTGCCGCAGCCGATGCACAGGTCTGTCGCGATCATGTAGTACTTGTCGCCCTGGCTCGAGCGGAGGATGTACGGGTCGCGCAGGCCCTTCGTGTCGGCGGTCGACGTGATCACGGCGCTGCCGCCGTTGACGGGCGAGAACGTGAAGAAGTCGTTGCCCGAGGTCGCCGCCTGGTAGATCTTCTCGTCGCTGTCGGACTTGAAGTACGCCGCCGCATAGCCCGCGTCGGGGGCCCAGCGGCCCTTCTCGGCGACCGTGACCTGGAACGTGCGCTCCTCGGTCGTGCCGTTGAGCGTCGCCGTCGCGGTGAGCGTGACCTCGCGGTCGCCGTCGCCGTACGCCGGACGCGCCACGAGGCCGCCACCGCGGTAGGGATCGGCCGCGCCCACCGCCGGCGCCGCGTACGAGGCATCCGTCGCAGTCACCAGCGACGGGTCGGACGAGGCCCACGTGATGACCGCGCCGTTCACCGCACCGGTCGTGACCAGCGGCAGGTTCTCGGTGGTGCGCGCCGCGAGCGAGATCGCGTCGAGATCGGCCGAGACAGTCGGCGCGAGCACCGTGACCTCGAACGTCAGCGTCGAGCCGAGCGACGTCGTCGCTGTGAGCGTGGCCGATGCGTTCTCGGTGATCGCTCGCGTGACAGCACCCGTCGTCGACACGATGTCGGGAGCCGACGACGCCCACGTGAGGCTGACGCCGTTGACGGATGCCGGGAGCGTCAGCTTGCTCGACACGCTGTCGAGCGACGGGTTCTCACCCAGCATGACGGCGAGCACGTCGCCGCGCAGCAGCGCGGCCGTCGCTGCGGTCTTCTCTGCTGCGGTCGGCATGCTGGCCGTGACCTCCTCGGCGGTGAGTGCGACATCCCACACCTTCACGTCGGCGACGTCGGCCCGCAGGAGTGAGTCGCCCTGGTAGAGCGACCGGCCGAGGTAGCCGAGCACACTGCCGCTCGGGATGATCGAGCTGAGCGAGCGCGTGTGCGTGAGGGTCGAGATCACGGCACCGTCGCGGTACAGCGTCAGCGTATTGCCTGAGCCGACCATCGTCAGCGTCGTGAAGCCCGGGTTGAGGCCGCCGCCCGCGGGCAGACGGGACTCGCCGTTGTCGGTGCCCGACTTCACCCGGATGGCGGCGAGCACCTGGTTGGTGTAGCCGCCCTGCGCCGAACGCGGGCTCAGGAAGACGTGGTTGCCGAGCTGAGTCGTGTTCCAGGCCCCGACGCCGTCGCCGATCACCCAGCCGAAGCTGTTGCCCGCCGTCTGCGCCGACACCGTGTACTCGACGGTGAAGTCGTTGTCGGTGCCGGTCACGAGCCCCTGCGGCAGCGACGCGTAGCCGTCGGCGCGGAAGCGCAGCACGTCATCGCCGGCCGCATCGGCGAACGACGCGTCGGTGAGGCCGGTGAGCGTCGCGTGGCGCGCGTTGCCCGACACGTCGAAGAGCGAACCGCCCGCATGCGACATGTCATAGTGTGCGGTCGGCGCCGGCACCTCGGCGGCGTTGGCCAGCGGCGCGGTGAAGCCCATCGCCGAGACGGCGACGGCTGCCGCGACGCCCGCGGCCATGCCGCGTCGTGCGAAGCGCCGGCGCGCGCGG
>NZ_RRYE01000351.1 GCF_004010105.1 Microbacterium sp. CPCC 204701 | reverse complement strand
CGGCACGCCGTTCCGCACGCGGCCGCGCACCGGGATCAGCCCGGACGCGCGCTACGCCCACATCGCCGGCGACATCGCAGGCGTGACACCCGACCACCAGATCAACGGGCTCCACGTGCATGTGGCGATCCGCGACCGCGAGTTCGGCATCCGGGCGTCGAACATGCTGCGCGACTGGCTGCCGACGCTTCTGGCGCTATCGGTCGACTCGCCGTTCTGGCACGGTGCCGACACCGGTTTCGACAGCTGGCGCTCGCTCCATTGCCGCCGCTGGACGACATACGGCGTGCCGCCGCGCTTCGCCGATGCCGACGAGCACGAGCGGCTCGTCGCGTCGCTGTACGGCGTCGGCGCGACGAGCGACCCGGGCACCATCAACTGGAACGTGCGCCTGTCGGCGCGCTACCCCACGGTCGAGGTGCGCGTGTTCGACGCCCAGCTCGACGGCCGCTCGAGCATTGCGCTCGCGGTGCTGACCCGCGCGCTGGTGATGGCTGCCGACGACCCGTCCCCCGTGCCCGCCGGAGGGCTGGACATCACGGATGCCGCGCTCTGGCATGCGGCGCGGTACGGGTTGCGTAAGACCCTGGTGCACCCATCCACGTCGCAGCTCGTGCCTGCGCGGGACGCGCTCGACGCGCTGCGCTCATTCACCGCGCCTCACCTCCTCGACGCGGACGAGCGAGGACTCGTGGACGAGCTGTTCCATCGCGTGCTGCGCGAGGGCTCGGGCGCCGAAAGGCAGCGAAGCGCGCACGCCTCCGGGATCGACGCGCTCGCGGAGCTGTACCGGCGCGAACTCGTCGCGGGCGTGCGACCCGAGCGTCGGCGGGTGGCGCGCCGCGTCTTCACCGCCTGAACGACGATGGATGCCGGTGTCGGGTCATCGGGGATATGTTCTTGTGAAGTGAATAGATTCACAGTAGCCTGTAGTAGAGAGATTCGATACAGGGATGGTTCGCCTTCTGAGGGCGAGAGCAGGCGCGGCGTAGCCGCGGATCGATGAGAGAGTGCTGGCGCGGGTCGCGCAGGAGTCTCCTCGTCCATCTGTACCTTGCCCGTCTGTGAGCGCCCATGTCTTCGCATCCCTCTCGGATCCGCTCCGGGGTGCGCGCTCACCGGCCGCATCGTGGGTGCGTTCGAAGTCGGGCGAGTTCGCCGCGCGGCCGAAGACGCCGCGGAGATCCGACTGCTGGCGGATGCCTCGGCCGCAGTCTCCGCGCCGGACGGGGCGAGCATCGCACAGCGGCGCCGGCTCGAACTGGATCGTCGGGCGCTCATCGCCGAGCTCGCCACGAGCACGCGGGTGTCGGAGTGGACGGTGACCCGCCTGCTCTCCGAATCGGCAGACCTGTGCGCACGATTCGCGGTCGCTGTCGACGCGCTGGAGCGAGGCGTGATCTCGCGGCAGCACCTCACCGTGATCCACGACATCGGCGACTCGATCGACGACGATGACGCCCGCGACGAGTTCGTGCGGGTCGCGATCGACCGAGCTGTCACGCTCACTCCGGGGCGACTCACGCCGGTGCTGAAGGCGATCGCCGAACGATTCCTCGAGCACTCACTCGACGAGCGGCACGCGGATGCGGTAGCCACCCGGGATGTGCGGGTGATCGACCTGCCCGACGTCATGGCCACACTCTCCCTCACTCACGAGGCTGTCGTCGTCCACGGCATCCACGACCGGCTCACGGCGCAGGCGCACTCCGTCATCGCAACCCGCGCCTCCGACGCCGGTGAAGCCGACGAGCCAGTTGCGATCGACGGTGCGGGCGACGGTTGCGCAGACGGTCACGGCGAGCCCGCGGATGTCCGCACGATGGACCAGCTCCAGGCCGACGTCGCCGCCGACGTGCTGCTCACCGCCGGGCCCGACGACTGCGTCGCGGGAACGGGGCTGGCCGCGATCCTGGCCACCGTGCAGGTCACCGTTCCCGTGCTCACGATGACCGGCGCCTCGAACGAACCCGCACGGCTTGCCGGCTACGGGCCGATCGACACCGACACCGCGCGCATCCTCGTCGCCGGCCCGCCTGCCTGGGAGCGCGTGATGACGTCGCCGGTCACCGGCGGCGTTCTCGCCGTCGACCGCTACCGTCCCGGCGCCGCCCTCACCCGGTTCCTCGGCGCTCGCGACGAGCACTGTCGATTCCCCGGTTGCCGTCAGTCCGGCTGGCGCTGCGACATCGATCACACCGTCGACCACGCGCGCGGCGGCGTCACCAGCCACCACAATCTCGCGCACCTCTGCCCGGCGGCACCACGTCCTCAAGCACAACACCGCGTGGACGGTCGCGCAGACCTCCCCCGGCGTCTTGGTCTGGACGAGTCCCACCGGTCAAGCACACCGACCGACCGGAGCCCACCGTGCGGTTCGTCCCCGACCCCGACCTCCTCGACCGTCGGCGCATCATGCGAGAACCCTGGCTGTTCGATGTCGACGACGCGCCCGGCACGAGCCCTCCCTTCTGACACCCTCCAGGCTTTTCGTCACCTCACCGGCCGTCACCATCCGACCGGGGTGACACTCGCTCTTCGGGCCGGATCAGTGGGAGCCGCTGCGCGCCTCGAGCTCGGCGCGGGCTGCCGCGAGGGCATCCTCGTTCGCTGCGTAGCCGTGCTCGGCCGCCGGGAACGCGCCTTCGCGCACCTCGCGCGCGTACGCCGCGACCCCGTCCGCCATACCGTCGCCGATGCTCGCGAAGCGCTTGACGAAGGTCGCGGTCTTCCCCTCGGTGATGCCGAGGAGGTCGTGCATGACGAGCACCTGCCCGTCCGCGCGGCCCGCGCCGATGCCGATGACCGGGATCTCGATCTCCGGCAGCACGACGTCCACGACCCCGGCCGGGACCGCCTCGATCACGAGCAGCGCGGCACCCGCATCCTGCACGGCGAGCGCCTCCCGAACGAGCCTCGCGGCCGAGTCCGCCGTGCGACCCTGCGCGCGCAGACCGCCGAGCGCTCCCGCCGTCTGCGGGGTGAGCCCGACGTGCGCGACGACCGGGATGCCGGCATCCGCGATCGCACGGACGCGGCTCAGGCGCGCCGGCCCGC
>NZ_RRYE01000350.1 GCF_004010105.1 Microbacterium sp. CPCC 204701 | reverse complement strand
CGGTCGCGTAGCGCAGCGACGGGCCGATCTCGTCGACCTCCAGCTCGATCGCGGTGCGGTTGTTGCCCTCGCGATCCTGGTAGCTGCGCTGCTTGAGGCGGCCGGTCGCGATGACCCGCATGCCCTTCGTCAGCGAGCCGGCGACGTGCTCGGCGAACTCGCGCCAGACGCTCGCGCGGAGGAACAGCGCTTCGCCGTCCTTCCACTCGTTTGCCTGACGGTCGAAGTTGCGCGGCGTCGACGCGATCGTGAAGTTCGCGACGGGAAGGCCGTTCTGCGTGTAACGCAGCTCGGGATCAGCCGTGAGGTTTCCCACGACGGTGATGATCGTCTCGCCGGCCATGACCCTTAGGCCTTCGCTGCCTTGGCCGTCTTGCGGGCGGCACGCTCGTCGGCGCGCTGCTTCTCGGACGCGATCATCGCGATGGCCTCCTCGGCACGCAGCACCTTGGTGCGCATGACCTGCTCGCTGAGGTTCAACTGGCGGTCGAGCTCCTGCGTGGTCTCGGCGGTCGCGGTGAAGTCGACGACGGCGTAGATGCCCTCGGTCTTCTTCTGGATCTCGTACGCCAGGCGACGACGACCCCAGATGTCGATGTTCTCGATGGTGCCTCCGTCGGTCGTGATGACCTTGAGGAACTTGTCGAGAGTCGCGCCGACCTGGCGCTCGTCGATCTCGGGGCTCAGGATGACCATGAGTTCGTACTGGTGCGTCACTAACCCACCTCCTTCGGACTAGAACGGCTGCCGGGCATTTCCCGACAGCAGGAGGGTGTGTTGCACGTCATCCGTCTTCTCGCGCACCGGGGCGCGTGCGGACAACCCTCCTATGGTACCGGATGCCCCGGCACCCGCCCAATCGCCCGCTCAGCGGAACGCGCCGAGCCCTGTAAGGTGCTGGCCGAGCACGAGGGTGTGCACCTCGTCGGTCCCCTCATAGGTGCGGACGGACTCCAGGTTCGCGGCGTGGCGGATCGGGGAGTTCTCGAGCAGCACCCCGTCGCCGCCGAGGATCGTGCGGGCCTCGCGGGCGATCGCGATCGCCTCGCGCACGTTGTTGAGCTTGCCGAGCGAGATCTGCGCGGGGGTCAGGGTCCCGGCATCCTTCGCCCGCCCGATGTGCAGAGCGAGCAGCGCGCCCTTCTGCAGCTCCACCATCATGTCGACGAGCTTGCGCTGCGTGAGCTGGAACCCCGCGATCGGGTGGCCGAACTGCTCACGGCGCAGCGCGTGGCGCAGAGCCGCCTCGTAGCTGTCGCGCGCGGCGCCGAGCGCTCCCCACACGATCCCGTACCGCGCCTCGTTGAGCGCGGCGAAGGGTCCGCGCAGCCCCAGGGCCCCGGGGAGGAGAGCGGATGCCGGCACCCGCACTCCGTCGAAACGCAGCTGCGTCTGCACCGACGCGCGCATCGAGCCCTTCGGCTCGAGCACCGTGATGTCGAGGCCGGGCGAGTCGGTCGGCACGAGGAATCCGCGCACGCCGTCGTCGGTCTGCGCCCACACCACCGCGAGGTGCGCGATCGACGCGAGGCCGATCCAGCGCTTCGCGCCCGTGACGACCCAGTCGCCGCCGTCGCGTCGCGCGTGCGTCGTCATGCTGGCCGGGTCGGAGCCCGCGCCGGGCTCGGTGAGGGCGAAGCATCCGATGGCGTCACCCGCGGTCAAGCGCGGCAGCCACTCCTGCTTCTGCTCGTCGCTGCCCCATCGGTGGATCGAGCCCATCGCGAGCGAGCCCTGCACCGAGACGAAGGTGCGGATGCCCGAGTCGCCGGCCTCGAGCTCGAGCGCCGCCAGCCCGTACTCGACTGCGGTGCGGCCGGGGCATCCGTATCCGTCGAGGGTCATCCCGAGCACGCCGAGGCGTCCGAGCGCGGAGGCGAGCTCGCCGGGGAAGTGCGCCCGGTCGAACCACTCGGCGATGTGCGGACGGATCTCGGTGTCGACGAAGGCCCGCACGCGGTCGCGGACGGCGCGCTCGGCCGCGGTCAGCTGGGAATCGATGCCGAGGATGTCGGATGCCGCACGCAGCGCATCGAGGTCGTCGGGGTCTCTGCGGGCATCGGTCATGGCGCCTCCTCGCGTCTGCCTTCGATTGTGCCCTGCGCGGTAGCCTGGCCCCGTGAGCGCTCCTCCTTCCACGGCGGCGTACCCGTTCGACGCCCGGCCGCTGGTCGAGCCCGTCGACCGCGCAGCGGCACGCGCGTTCGCGCAGGGGCTGAAGGTGGCGGGACGGTTGCCTGGGTTCTCGGCCTCCGGAGTGGTGGTCGCGATCGTGGCTCTGGCCGTGACGGTGGCGTTCGGCTCGGTCGTGGTGACGATGCTCGGTGCTGTCGTCGGCGCGCTGACATCCCCGCCGGAGGGCGGCGGCGCGCTGGGCGTGGTGTTTGTCGTGATCCCGCCGCTGGTGATCGTGGGAATCATCTCCGCGGTGACCTTCGCGTTGGTGCGTGGCCGCCGTTCGCGCGAGGAGCGCATGTACCGGATCGACGGCTTCGCGCGTGCGAACGCGATGTCGTACCTGCCGCAGGTCGACGACCCGGGGCTGCCGGGCATGATCTTCTCTCTCGGCGGCTCCCGCCAGGCGACCGACCTCGTGCGCGGCGAACGCCCGCGCTTCGTCGAGTTCGCGAACTACCGCTACGTCACCGGCTCGGGCAAGAACCGCACGACGCACGCATGGGGCTACGTCGCGGTCAAGCTCGACGTGCCGCTGCCGCACATCGTGCTCGACGCGACCGGCAACAACGGGCTGTTCGGCTCGAACCTGCCGCAGATCTTCGACAAGGATCAGCGCCTCGGCCTCGAGGGCGATTTCGACCGCTTCTTCTCGCTCTACTGCCCGGCCGGCTACGAGCGCGACGCCCTGTACCTGTTCACGCCCGACATCATGGCCCGCTTCATCGACAACGCCGCGGCGCTCGACGTCGAGATCGTCGACGACTGGCTGTTCCTCTACGCGAAGCGGGACTTCTCGACGCTCGACCCCGCGACGTGGGCGTGGCTGTTCTCGGCGGTCGGCGCTCTGCTCGACAAGTTCGCGCAGTGGGCGCGCTGGCG
>NZ_RRYE01000035.1 GCF_004010105.1 Microbacterium sp. CPCC 204701 | reverse complement strand
CCACCGCGGTCGCGGTTGGGGTTGCGCTCGCGACCGCCGCGGCGCGGCTCGCGCTCGCGCTCGGCGGGCGCCGTAGCGGCCTCGGCCGGAGCCTCGGCAGCTGCCTGCTCGGTCACGATGTTCTCCTTGTTGTCACTCACAGGTTCAGACCTCCTTCGCGCGCGCCATCGGCGATCGCCGCGACACGGCCCGCGTAGCGGTTGCCGCCACGGTCGAACACGACGTCCGAGACGCCGGCGGCCTTCGCGCGCTCCGCGAGGAGCTCGCCGACCTTGCGCGCCTTGGCGGTCTTGTCGGCGTCGGTGGCACGCAGATCGGTCTCGAGCGTCGAGGCCGAGGCCAGCGTGTGGCCCTTGCTGTCGTCGACGAGCTGCACGAACACGTGGCGCGCCGAACGCGTCACGACCAGGCGCGGACGCTCGGTCGTGCCGACGACCTTCTTGCGAAGGCGGGCGTGACGACGCGCTCGCGCGTCGGACTTCGACTTCACAGCCATGGTTACTTACCAGCCTTTCCGGCCTTGCGCCGGACGACCTCGCCGGCGTAGCGCACACCCTTGCCCTTGTACGGCTCGGGCTTGCGGATCTTGCGGATGTTGGCAGCCGCCTCGCCGACGGCCTGCTTGTCGATGCCCGAGACCGTGAGCTTGTTGTTGCCCTCGACGGTCAGGGTGATCCCGGCAGGCGGCTCGACGAGGACGGGGTGCGAGAAGCCGAGAGCGAACTCGACCGCCGCGCCCTTCTGCGCCACGCGGTAACCCGTGCCGACGACCTCGAGGCCCTTGGTGTAGCCCTGGGTGACACCGATGATGTTGTTGTTGATGAGCGTGCGGGTGAGGCCGTGGAGCGAGCGCGAGGAGCGCTCGTCGTCGGGACGGGTCACGACGACCTGGTCCTCCTCGACCTTGACCTCGATGGGACTGGCCACGGTGAGCGCGAGCTCGCCCTTGGGGCCCTTGACGGCGACATCCTGGCCTTCGACCGTGACGGTCACACCGGCGGGGATGTCGATCGGAAGACGACCGATACGCGACATGTCAGATCACCACACGTAGGCGAGGACTTCCCCACCCACGCCCTTCTGCTCTGCCTGACGGTCCGTGAGAAGACCGGAGGAGGTGGACAGGATCGCGACGCCGAGACCACCGAGGACACGGGGGATCTCGTTCGACTTCGCGTAGACGCGCAGGCCGGGCTTCGAGACGCGCTTGATGCCGGCGATCGACCGCTCGCGGTTCGGGCCGTACTTGAGCGTCAGGGTGAGGGTCTGGCCGACGCGTGCGTCGCTGACCTCCCAGGCTGCGATATAGCCCTCCTGCTTGAGGATCTCGGCGATGTGGGTCTTGAGCTTGGAGCTCGGCAGCGACACGGAGTCGTGGTGCGCCGAGTTCGCGTTGCGCAGACGGGTCAGCATGTCTGCGACCGGGTCTGTCATTGTCATTTGTTGATTCCTTTGTTCACGAGGTTTCGGCTGCCGTTACACGACAGACGACCTTCGATGACTGCGATATTCGGTTGTGCTTGGTTCAGGATGCCTCGGCCCGCGCATGCGCCCGGGCCGAGGCATCCGGAATCCGATGTCAGGCCTGGTCCTCGTTGCGGAGCGGGAAGCCGAGGTGGCGCAGGAGCGCGCGGCCCTCGTCGTCCGTGGTCGCCGACGTCACGATGGTGATGTCGAAGCCCCGCACGCGGTCGATCTTGTCCTGGTTGATCTCGTGGAACACGGACTGCTCCTGGAGACCGAACGTGTAGTTTCCGTGGCCGTCGAACTGCTTGCCCGACAGGCCGCGGAAGTCGCGGATGCGGGGCAGGGCCAGGTTGACGAGGCGGTCGACGAACTCCCATGCACGGTCGCCGCGAAGAGTCACGTGCGCGCCGATGGGCTGGCCCTCGCGCAGCTTGAACTGCGCGATCGACTTGCGAGCCTTGGTGACGACCGGCTTCTGGCCGGTGATCTTGGTGAGGTCGTCGACCGCACCATCGATCACCTTGCTGTCGCGAGCTGCCTCGCCGACACCGGTGTTCACCACGACCTTGACCAGGCCAGGGATCTGCATGACGTTCTTGTAGCCGAACTCCTCCTGCAGCTTCTGCTGGATCTCGGCCTTGTACTTCTGCTTGAGGCGGGGCTGGATCTTGCCAGCCTCCACGGCAGTGGCGGTGCTCATGTTCAGAGGTCCTTGCCTGACTTCTTCGCGTAGCGCACGCGGACCGTGCGCTTGACGCCATCCTTCGTCTGCTCCTCGACACGGTGGCCGACACGGGTCGGCTTCTTGGTCGAGGGGTCGACGATCTGGACGTTGGAGATGTGGATCGGGGCTTCCATCGTCTCGATGCCGCCCGTCTTGGTGCCGCGCTGGGACTGGCCGACGCGGGTGTGCTTGGTGACGTAGTTCACGCCCTCGACGATGACGCGGTTCTGCTCGGTGAGGACCTCGAGGACCTTGCCCTGCTTGCCGCGGTCGCCGCCACGCTCGGGCTTGGCGCCCGTGATGACCTGAACCAGGTCGCCCTTCTTGATGTTCGCCATGATCAGATGACCTCCGGGGCGAGCGAGACGATCTTCATGAACTTCTTGTCGCGAAGCTCACGGCCGACCGGTCCGAAGATGCGGGTGCCGCGGGGCTCCCCGTCGTTCTTCAGGATGACGGCGGCGTTCTCGTCGAACTTGATGTACGAGCCGTCGGGACGACGGGTCGACTTGACGGTGCGGACGACGACGGCCTTGACCACGTCGCCCTTCTTCACGTTGCCACCCGGGATCGCGTCCTTGACGGTCGCCACGATGATGTCACCGAGACCGGCGTAGCGACGGTTCGAGCCGCCGAGAACGCGGATGGTGAGCAGCTCCTTGGCGCCCGTGTTGTCGGCGACCTTGAGGCGGGACTCGTTCTGAATCACTTGGCCTTCTCCAGGATCTCGACCAGGCGCCAGCGCTTCGTGGCGCTCAGCGGACGGGTCTCGTTGATGAGGACGAGGTCGCCGATGCCGGCAGTGTTGCCCTCATCGTGCGCCTTGACCTTCGACGTCCGACGGATGACCTTGCCGTAGAGGGGGTGCTTCACGCGGTCCTCGACCTCGACGACGATCGTCTTGTCCATCTTGTCGCTCACGACGTAGCCGCGGCGGGCCTTGCGGTAGCCGCGCGCGTTGACGTCGCGGACGTCGTGCTCGCCATGCTCGACCTCAGTGGCCTGCTTCTTGTCAGCCATCACTCGGCCTCTTCCTTCGCAGCCTCGTCAGCGGCATCCGCCTTCTTGGCCTTCGTCTTCTTCGCCTTGGTCGCCGTCTCCAGCGGAGCGGGAGTGGCACGGATGCCGAGCTCGCGCTCACGGATCACGGTGTAGAGCCGCGCGATGTCGCGCTTGACGGCCCGGATGCGGCCGTGGCTCTCGAGCTGGCCGGTGGCCGACTGGAAGCGCAGGTTGAACAGCTCTTCCTTGGCCTTGCGCAGCTCCTCGACCAGGCGCTGGTCTTCGAACGTGTCGAGCTCGCTCGGGGCGAGCGTCTTGGTGCCGATCGCCATTACGCGTCGCCCTCCTCGCGCTTGATGATGCGTGCCTTGAGAGGCAGCTTGTGGATGGCACGGGTCAGGGCCTCGCGAGCGAGCTGCTCGTTGACGCCAGCGACCTCGAAGAGGACGCGACCCGGCTTGACGTTCGCGACCCACCATTCCGGCGAGCCCTTGCCCGAGCCCATGCGGGTCTCGGCGGGCTTCTTGGTCAGCGGTCGGTCGGGGTAGATGTTGATCCACACCTTGCCGCCACGCTTGATGTGACGCGTCATCGCGATACGAGCGGACTCGATCTGACGGTTGGTCACGTAAGCGGGCGTGAGGGCCTGGATGCCGAACTCGCCGAAGGAGACCTTCGTGCCGCCGGTGGCCTGGCCATCGCGCTTGGGGTGGTGCTGCTTGCGGTACTTGACCTTGCGGGGGATGAGCATTACGCCGACGCTCCTTCTGCCACGGGGGCCTCGTTGCGACGGTCGCCGCGCGGGCCACGGCGGTCGCCGCGCTCACGCGCCGGCTTCTGGTTCGCCTGCTCGCGCGCGAGCTCCTTGTTGGTCAGGTCGCCCTTGTAGATCCACACCTTCACGCCGATGCGGCCGAAGGTGGTCTTCGCCTCGTAGAAGCCGTAGTCGATGTTCGCGCGCAGGGTGTGCAGCGGCACACGACCCTCGCGGTAGAACTCCGAGCGGCTCATCTCGGCGCCGCCGAGGCGGCCGGAGACCTGGACGCGGACGCCCTTGGCGCCGGCGCGCTGCGCGCCCTGCAGGCCCTTGCGCATCGCGCGACGGAACGCCACACGAGCGGTGAGCTGCTCGGCGATGCCCTGCGCGACGAGCTGGGCGTCGGCCTCGGGGTTCTTGACCTCGAGGATGTTCAGCTGGATCTGCTTGCCGGTGAGCTTCTCGAGGTCGGTGCGGATGCGCTCGGCCTCGGCGCCGCGGCGACCGATCACGATGCCCGGGCGGGCGGTGTGGATGTCGACGCGGACGCGGTCGCGCGTGCGCTCGATCTCGATGTTGCTGACGCCGGCGCGGTCCAGCGACGTCGTCAGCAGGCGACGGATCTTGATGTCCTCGGCCACGTAGTCGGCGTAGCGCTGTCCGGGCTTCGTCGAGTCCGAGAACCAACGCGACACGTGGTCCGTGGTGATGCCGAGGCGGAAGCCGTACGGGTTGACCTTCTGTCCCATTACTTGCTCGCCTTCTTGCTCGTGGCAGCCGGCGCCGTCTCCGCGACCTCAGGGGTCGAGAGCACGACGGTGATGTGGCTCGTGCGCTTCTTGATCTGGAAGGCACGACCCTGCGCGCGGGGCCGGAAACGCTTGAGCGTCGTGCCCTCGTCGACGTACGCGTTCTTCACGTACAGGTCCTGCTCGTCCAGGTACTCGCCGTCCTTGTCGGCCTTCACGCGAGCGTTCGCGATCGCCGAGGCGACGAGCTTGTAGATCGGCTCGCTCGCACCCTGCGGCGCGAACTTGAGGATGGCCAGGGCCTCCTCGGCCTGCCTGCCCTTGATGAGGGCGACGACACGACGAGCCTTCTGAGGGGTCACGCGGATGTGTCGCACGCGTGCGATGGACTCCACCATTTCTCTCTCCTCTATGCGTCGCCGCGTCAGCGGCGACGGCCCTTCTTGTCGTCCTTCACGTGGCCGCGGAAGGTGCGGGTGGGCGCGAACTCGCCCAGCTTGTGGCCGACCATGGTCTCGGTCACGAACACGGGGATGTGCTTGCGACCGTCGTGAACGGCGATCGTGTGGCCGAGCATGGCCGGGACGATCATCGAACGACGCGACCAGGTCTTGATGACGTTCTTCGTGTTGGCTTCGTTCTGCGAGACGACCTTGCGAAGCAGGTGCTCGTCGACGAAGGGGCCCTTCTTAAGGCTGCGAGGCATCTTCCTCTACTCCTACTTGCGCTTCTTGCCGGCGTTGCGACGGCGAACGATGTACTTGTCGCTTTCCTTGTTCGCGTGACGGGTTCGGCCTTCGGCCTGGCCCCACGGCGAAACAGGGTGACGACCACCGGAGGTCTTGCCCTCACCACCACCGTGAGGGTGGTCGACAGGGTTCATGGCGACACCGCGGACGGTCGGGCGGACGCCCTTCCAGCGCTTGCGGCCGGCCTTGCCCCAGTTGATGTTCGACTGCTCGGCGTTGCCGACCTCGCCGACGGTCGCGCGGCAGCGCGCGTCGACGTTGCGGATCTCGCCCGAGGGCAGACGCAGCTGGGCGTAGGGGCCGTCCTTGGCGACGAGACGCACCGAGACGCCCGCCGAGCGGGCCATCTTCGCGCCGCCACCGGGACGGAGCTCGATGGCGTGGATCACGGTGCCGGTCGGGATGTTGCGCAGCGGCAGGTTGTTGCCCGGCTTGATGTCGGCGCTCGGGCCCGACTCGACGATGTCACCCTGCTGCAGCTTGTTCGGCGCGAGGATGTAGCGCTTCTCGCCGTCCTTGTAGTGCAGCAGCGCGATGCGCGCGGTGCGGTTGGGGTCGTACTCGATGTGAGCGACCTTCGCGTCGATGCCGTCCTTGTCGTTGCGACGGAAGTCGATGAGACGGTACTGGCGCTTGTGTCCACCGCCGATGTGGCGGGTGGTGATGCGGCCCTGGTTGTTGCGGCCACCGGTCTTGCTGAGCGGGCGGAGGAGCGACTTCTCGGGCGTCGATCGGGTGATCTCGGCGAAGTCGGCCACCGACGAGCCGCGGCGACCCGGGGTCGTGGGCTTGTACTTGCGAATAGCCATAGTTCTCTAGTCCTCTGTCTCGACCGTCAGCCGACTGCCGTGAAGATGTCGATGGTGCCCGACTTCAGGGTCACGATGGCGCGCTTGGTGTCTTTGCGCTTGCCGGTGCCGAAGCGGGTGCGGCGTGCCTTGCCGACGCGGTTGATCGTGTTGACCGCGGCCACCTTGACACCGAAGATCTTCTCGATCGCGAGCTTGATCTCGGTCTTCGAGGCGCGCGGGTCGACGAGGAACGTGTACTTGCCCTCGTCGATGAGCCCGTAGCTCTTCTCGGAGACGACCGGCTTCAGGATGATGTCGCGCGGGTCCTTGTTGACGGCGATGTTGCTCATGCCGAGACCTCCTCGGTGGTGGCGGTCCTCGAGGCGACGAACGCGTCGAAGGCAGCCTTGGTGAAGACGATGTCGTCCGAGACGAGCACGTCGTAGGCGTTCAGCTGGTCGAACGGCAGCACGTGGGCGAACGCGATGTTGCGGACGCTCAGCACGCTGAGGTCGTCGTCGCGGTCGACCACGACGAGCACGTTCTTGGTCGCGCCGAGCGAAGCGAAGACCGACGCGGCGGCCTTCGTCGAGGGCGCGCCCTCGATGTCGAACGACTCGACCACGTGGAGACGCTCGCCGCGAGCACGGTCGCTGAGCGCACCCAGCAGGGCGGCGGCGATCATCTTCTTGGGCGTGCGCTGCGAGTAGTCGCGCGGCTTCGGGCCGTGCACGATGCCACCGCCGGTCATCTGGGGCGCACGGATCGAGCCCTGGCGGGCGTTACCCGTGCCCTTCTGCTTGAAGGGCTTGCGGCCGGCGCCCGAGACCTCACCACGACGCTTGGTCGAGTGGGTGCCCTGGCGTGCCGCCGCGAGCTGCGCGACGACGACCTGGTGGATGAGCGGGATGTTCGTCTTGACGTCGAACAGCGCGGCGGGCAGCTCGATCGAGCCGGCCTTCTTTCCGTCTGCCTTCACGACGTCGAGCGCGAGAGTCGAGTCAGCCATGATCAGGCACCCTTCACTGCGTTGCGGACGTAGACGATGCGGCCGCGCGCGCCGGGGACGGCGCCCTTGACGAGCAGCAGACCCTTCTCCGCGTCGACGGCGTGCACCGTGAGATTGAGGACGGTCACGCGCTCGCCACCCATACGGCCGGCCATGCGCATGCCCTTGAACACGCGGCTCGGGGTCGACGAGGCGCCGATCGAACCGGGCTTGCGGTGGTTGCGGTGCGCACCGTGCGAAGCGGAGACACCCTTGAAGTTGTGGCGCTTCATGACACCCGCGGTGCCCTTGCCCTTGCTGGTGCCGACCACGTCGACCAGCTGGCCGGCCTCGAACGTGCCCTCAGCCGTGAGCTCCTGACCGAGTGAGTAGTCAGCAGCGTCCGCGGTGCGGATCTCGGTGAGGTGGCGGCGCGGCGTGACCCCGGCGGCCTCGAAGTGGGCCGTGAGGGGCTTGTTCACCTTGCGGGGGTCGATCTGGCCGTAGGCGATCTGGACGGCGTTGTAGCCGTCCTTCTCGGGCGTGCGCACCTGGGTGACGACGTTCGGAGCGATCTCGATGACGGTGACGGGAACGAGCTTGCCGTTCTCGTCCCAGACCTGGGTCATGCCGAGCTTGGTGCCGAGCAGGCCCTTGGAAGCCTTTTCGTTGATGTGTGCCATGTCGAACCTCAGAGCTTGATCTCGATGTTGACGTCAGCGGGGAGGTCCAGGCGCATGAGCGAGTCGACGGCCTTCGGCGTCGGGTCGACGATGTCGATCAGACGCTTGTGGGTGCGCATCTCGAAGTGCTCGCGGCTGTCCTTGTACTTGTGGGGAGAACGGATCACGGCGATCACGTTCTTCTCGGTCGGAAGGGGCACGGGGCCCACGACAGTCGCGCCCGCACGGGTCACGGTGTCGACGATCTTGCGTGCCGACGAGTCGATGACCTCGTGGTCGTACGACTTCAGGCGAATGCGGATCTTCTGTCCCGCCATTGTCTGCTCACTCTCTTTCCGCGTCGTACCTCTCGGGCATTGGACGCACATGGCGCTCGCGCGCCGGGCATGTTCCTCGCGGCTGGCGGCCTTCCGGCCTCCGAGCCCGTCGAGGGGCACCGCTGTTCTGCTGTCAATCCGGGGGCCGCGCCGAAGCGCCGCTTCCGGCATCCGTTCTCCACCCGCGCGGAACTGTGTCCGAAGAGGGAGGATTGGAGATGTGGTGGTTCTGCTGCCCGCGGCCTAGGACCCTGCGCACTGTGCTGTGAAGTAGTCGTCTACTCCGCAGACAGGCGCCGCCTATGCACTGCCCTGGCAGTGATCCGGTGCACGCCAAAAGGGGCGCCGGAATGTGGAACCTCGCTAGTCTACGTGCAGCCCGGGCGTGTCGCAAACTCGGGCGTGTCGCGCGTCAGTATGCTCGGCGCCCTCCCAGGATCACCCGGAGTGGTCCCCGCGACGACTCAGAGGCAGGCGGCCGGCATCTGCGCGATGTCGGGTGACTGCAGCATCGGCGTGTGCAGGATGACGGGTGTAAGGTCGCCCGGATCTGCGGAGACGAACCGGAAGTCCACGGTGGTCGACTCGCCGGGTGCGAGGTCGACACGTGCGGCCGCGACGGGGAACCCGGCGTCCTGCGCTTCGGCCGACCCACTGGCCGAGTTGCCGACCGAGACACCGGCGAGGAACGACCCGGCCGGCGCCGAGACCGCGACGTTCGTTGCGATGTCGCCCGGGCGCACGCCGTACCATCCCCCGCCTGTCATGCTCGGGGGGAAGACGGAAGCGGCGTCGGCCGGGGCGCGGTTGGCGAGCGTCACCGAGACGACGATGTCCCGATGATCGTCCGCGCGACAATCGGCGACGCCCCAGCCGATCGCAACCTCGAGGAAGGTGTCCATCTTGCCGCCGGTCGCATCGTTCAGGTACACCGCGAAGGCGTCGTCCCCCGCGCGAGCTTGTCGTGCGGCCGGTCCGGCAAGGATCGTGCGCTCGAGCACGTTCTGCTCTGCTTCGTGAGCGCTCCACATCGAGACTCTGCCCTGCTCGACCGGCTCGGCCAACGCGGTCATCAGCGCGACGAGGTCGACATCTGCGGACGTGAGCCGCGAGAACGCCGCCGCCGCGACTTCGTGGAACAACTCCGACTGCACTTCCGCGCGGAGGTACATGTACGGATCGATCAGGAGTCGGGGGACGAGCTCATCCGGGGTGAACTCCTGGCCCGCGGCCTGGATCGGTCCGGTCACACGCAGGATCGCCTGCAGCACCAGAGGATCGACCGAGACCACGACATCGGGGGTGCGCCCCGTGAGCGTACGCCACCATTCCGAGACCAGTCCGGCGGTCAGTTCGAAGTCTGCGGCCATGGCGGCATTCTGAACGAACCGTCCGACGCGGTCCCCGTACAGCGCGGTGACGGACTCGGGCACAGCCAGGATGTCGTCGTCCCGCGATGCGAAGTGCGACGAGTCGGCCTGCGCGGTCATCGTGAGGCGGCCCGCCTCGGCGGTGAGCTCGACGAATGAGCCCGTGATGCCGCCTCCGGTGCGCAGTTCGGCGTTGTTCTGAAGCGCGACCAGGATCGTCCGCGGCGAGTCCGCTCCAAGCACGGGCGGCACCAGGGCAGTGGCGTCGTCGAGCGTCGTTACGGCAGGCCGCAGCAGGGCAACGACCTCGCCCAGCCGGGCCAGCCCCTCGCCGACGGGTTCGACCACCGCGTCGGCGTCGACCCCCTCCAGACGCCGGGCGGCGGCGTCGAGGACGTCGCGTGCCTGCGACGCCGGGCCTTGCAGCCGCTCCAACGCCTCGACATCGATCGCCCCGTCCGCGGCACGGAAGCCGCCCGTGAGATCTTGAGCGGCCGACAGGAGCGGCGCGACCGCATCAGAGACGATGTGATCCATCTCCGCCGAGACCACGCGGACGGCTTCGAGGTTCGGACCGACGAACGGAAGTATCTCGGCTGCCCTCCATATCGGGTCGCCAGTGAGCTCCGCTGCCCGTCCGGTGTGAAGCGCGAGGACGTTCAGGTCGGCTTCGCCGGGGAGAGCGCGCTCGGCGGTCGCCTGCTGCAGTGACCCGACCAGCGACTGCGCATCCTCCAGTTCGGCCTTCGCCATGAGCCCACGGACGCACACCCACACCCCGGCGATGACGAGCGCCGCCAGTACCGCGCCCGCGACGAGGACCGCCGTGCGGCGAGAGCGCAGTCGAGTTCGGGCGACACTCATCGCGCCGTGCGCCGTCGGCGGTGCGCGATGGCTGCACCGCCCACGCCGACGAGCAGAACGCCCGCGCATAGGGCTACCACGGGCAGCGCGCTGCCGGTGGTAGGCAGGATCGCGGCAGTGCCGACCGAGACCGAGGTTGGATCCGCGCACGGCGCCGTCGCAGGCGGGTACGCCAGCGGAACCTCGAGGTCGGGGTTCACGCGGATCAGCGCAGAGATCTCACCACGCGTCCAGGCGTAGTTCCCGCTCGTCTCGACCCATCGGCCGTTCTCGAACGCCCACCCCGGCCAGCCGGTCGGGTTTCCGCTTCCGTCAACGGAGGCGCCGGGCCAGAGCACCCTGCCCGACAGCTCCCCGCCCACGATGGTCCCGAGCGGCACCTCCACAGACTGACCCTCCGCAGAGAGCACCAGCACCGCTTCGTGGTTCGTCACCTGGCCATCCGGGTCGGTGAGCACGATGTGGTAGTTGATCCACGGTGCGTCCCGCTCGCAATCCGAGATGACGGACGTACCGGCGAGCGTCGCCGACGACGGCGGCGGCGGCGTATAGCCGTCGAGTGCATTCGCGGCACCAGACGCTCCGAGCGTCAGTGCCGCGGCAACGCCGACCACAGACAGAATCCTGCGCAACATTTCAGCCTCCCCAGTGGCGGCGCACGACCCATCGTCAAATCGGATGGACCGAGTCTCCCCAGCGTGCTGTCCACTCCCCAGCGGACAGTCCTGCATCCCACGTGCAGGTCGTCTCACCCTAGCGCACGGCGGCGGCAAGATCCATCTTCAGCGGATCCGCGTTCGCGCCGGCGCACGACGAAGCGGCCTGAGACATCTCAGGCCGCCTGCCCGGATCGCGCGCGTTATTCTTTGCCGACGGCTTTGTCGATGTTGTCGCGGACGCCGTCGACATGCTGGTCGATGCTGTCGGGTGCGACCTTCTTGACGAAGTCCGCAGCGGCATCGAGAACGTTGTCGCTGACATCCTCCGCTTGATCGGACTTGATCACATCGTCGATCTTGTCCTTGTTCTGTTCCAGGAACTCCTTGCCCTGGTTGACGAGGTCGTCGATACCCATGTCTGCTCCTTCTCGACGCCGGCTGGGGCGCACGAGGACATTCTGTCGTGACGGATGGCGCGGCCACCAGTCCCGGCGGGAACAGGAGGCAGGAGCGCCGGACGTCTCGGAGACGGGGCGGGCGGTTCAGCGAGTTTCCGTCAGTGCGCGGTCTCGCCCGGGGCGAGGACGGCCCTGACCGTCCGGAAGAGGATCTGGATGTCCTGCGTGAACGACCAGTTCTCGACGTAGTAGAGGTCGAGGCGGACCGCGTCCTCCCACGTCAGCGTGGAGCGGCCGCTGACCTGCCACAGGCCGCTCATCCCCGGCTTGACCAACAGGCGACGATGGGCGTCGTCGTCGTACAGGGCGACCTCGGCGGCGCGCTGCGGGCGGGGTCCGACGAGGCTCATCTCGCCGGCGAGCACGTTGAAAAGCTGCGGTAGCTCGTCGATGGAGTACTTGCGGATGACGCGCCCGACCCTCGTGATGCGCGGATCGTTCGTGACCTTGAACAGCGGCTTGTCCGTGGTCCCCTGCACGTCGAGGAGGCTCGCGAGCTGATCGTCGGCGTTCGCGGCCATCGACCGGAACTTGAGCATGCCGAACTCGCGCCCGCGGCGTCCGATCCGCGTCTGCCGGTAGAAGGTGGGGCCGGGTCCGTCCGCGCGGATCGCGATTGCGGTGGCGATCATCACGGGCGACAGCAACAGGATGATCAGCGACGAGCCGATGATGTCGAACGTCCGCTTCGCCACGCGCGCGTACCCCTCGAGCGTCGGGAAGTCGACATGGACGAGCGGAAGCCCTGCGACCGGGCGCGCGTGGATCCGCGGGCCGGCGACATCGGTGAGCGCGGGAGCCACTACCCAGTTCACATCACGATCCGCCATCTCCCACCCGAGCCGGCGCATCGCCACCGGATCGAGGTGGTCCGATCCCGCGATAATCACCGTGTCGGCGCCGACATCGTCGACGACCTCGCCCGCCTCGCTGTAGTCGCCCAGAACGGGCACTCCGGCTATCGGGGCACGCTCCCCTGGCGCGAGCGCCGCGACGATGACGAATCCTGAGTCGGGTGTCCGGTTGATCTGACCGGCGATGTGCCCGATCTTGGAACGCTCGCCCACCACGATGGCGCGGTAGATGTACCGTCCGTTGCGTTGGCGGGCGCGCAGCCATTGCCGCCACACCCAGCGGGAGAAGAGCAGACCGACGAGGCCCACCGGCAAGGCGACAACAAACAAGGAGCGCGCGACATCGATCCGCAGGAAGAACGCGATCGCGATGACAATCGCGAACACCATCAGCGTGGCGTTGACGATGCGGCGATACTCCGTGATGCCATGGCCGACGATGTGGCGGTCGCGCGTATCGATGGCATCGAGGCAGAGCAGCCACACAATGCCCAGGGCGATGAGGAAGCCCCAGTAAGGAACCTCGGGCCCTGAGGGCCAGGCCAACGGCTCAGTGAGAAGATCCAGCGCCAGCCAACCATAGAGCGCCAATGTGAAGGCGACGACTGTCACATCTGAGAAGAACAGTCGGCTCGCGTACTGGCGCGGCCAATCCACGTCGCGAGGGAACCTGGTGCTCTGGGTCATGCTTGGGGGATGGGCCGAATCTGTGTGGATGCGGACGAGGCGAGCCTCGGTACCGGCTCCCCTTGGTGTTCCATCCATCAATCGGACAGACTTATCCGCATCTTACAGTCGGCGTGAAAAGCCGCGCGACGCTCATCCGGCCTCGGGGAACAGAGCACTGCATGACGGGTCGATCGAGGCTGGCGTCGTCGTCACCGTGGGCGAGTGGCGCACCTCGAGCGGCCCGAGGGGGCCCTCCGGCATAGTGGCGGTGAACGAGACGGTCTTGGTCTCCCCCTTCGGCAGCAGCATCGTGCGGCTGAAGAGTGGGTGCCCCTTCTCGACGCCGTCGCGATTCCAGCGTTCGATGTCGCCAACGGCGGGATCGATCGCGGTGATCGTCGACCCGGGCGGGGCGACCGACAGCGCATCGAGGATCATCGTCGTCCGGGGCAGGTCCATCGAAGGGTTTCGCCAGGCTAGCGTGTACCCGCTCAGGTCGTTGCCGGGAACGGTGGAGTTCATCGTCAGCGACGTCGTCACAGTACGTGCAGCCGCGTCGCACGTGACGCTCATCGACGTCGAAAGGTAGTACTCGAGCTTGCTGTACGACGCGTTGTTGAGATAGATGCCGATCTGCGTCGCCTCTGTGTTGTCAGAGGTAAGTGCCCCGTCGACGTTGAACTGCACTGCGATGGCATTCTCGTCCTCGCGCGGGAACCACGCGTAGATGCGCTGCTCCTCGACGGAGCGCAGGACCTGATCGATCATCGCGGTCGGCTCCCACGAACCACTCGCGATCTTGTCGAAGACCCGCTCGGCGACATCTCCGAAGAACGCGTCCGCAGCGAGGCCGTTGGTACCGAAACGCTCATACGCGTCGCTCAACAGCAGCTTGACGGCGTTGTCGGCGTTGATCTCGGTTCCGTCCTCGAGGGGGACCGGGCCGGTGGCGGCGAGCATGTACGACAGCGCGACCGGGTCGATCGAGATCACGCCGTCGAGCTGCGAGTCATTCGTCTGCGTCCACAGTTCGGAGAAAAGCCACGCCGTGGTCGGAAAGTCCGGGGTGCGCGTGAAGTTCTGGGCGTTCTTCGTGAAGTCTCCCTCATAGAGTGCCACCAGCTCCTGGGGCATGTCGACGTCCAGCCAGCCGTTGACCCCCGCGACATGAAAGTCCTCGACGTCATCGTTTCCGAGCTTCTCGATCTTGCCCTGATCCGCGCGGATGATCGTAGAGGTCGCGGCATTCCCGCCGGTCGCCCGGATCTCCGCGTTGTTCTGGAACACGACGAGGTAGTTCCGCTGCCCTTCCGAACCTGCCAGGCGAAGGGCGACCGGCAACAGCTGTTCCGCGGTGTCGAGAAGCGGACCCGCCTGATCGACGACGTCGATGAGCTGGCCGACCGCCTCGTCGACCACCGGCAGCAGCGCTGCCCTATCGATGTCTGCGATCTTGGTCTCGGCTTCGGCGAGAACACCCTTGATCTGCGGAAGGGTCTGCTGCGCCTGCTGGAACGGGGCGAGGTTGATGCCGCCGCCTTCGACCTTCAGCTTGTCGGGCGACATGATTCCGAGCAGCTCGATGCCCGAAGGAAGGGCGTCCCGCACGATGACGTGCGTCGCCTCCGTGGCGATCTTCACCGCTGCGACGTTGGCTCCCACGACGGGAAGGGCGGATGCCGCGTCCCAGAGGGGCCCTTGGACAGTCGTGTCTGCGCGGGTCGTAAGCTCCAGCACCTCTGAACCGACCTGTTGCAGTTGGGCGGTGTCTCCGTCCTTGTAGGCCTGTGTCAGCGAGCCGAGCTGCGCCTTCGCCGCCATGAGGTCACCGCGGACTTCGAGGGCCTGCAAACCGAACACCCCTCCCACCGCGGCCACACCGCCGAGGACGACGAAGGTGCCGAGAAGGACCCATGGCCAGCGGCGCCGACGTCGCGGCGCTGGCGCATGATTGCCGGCGCGACCTTGGCGGAAGCGCCCGGAGGACTGGGGTGGCATCCCAGGATGCTACATCGAGCGAACTGAGCTCGAGCCGAGAGACGCGCGCATGGCTGCACACGCCGCGTGGGTATCAGTCACGTCCATAGATGTCACGCGTGTACACCTTGTGCGCGACATCGGCGAGCACCTCCGTCGACCGGTTGGCGACGATCACGTCGGCACGGGCCTTGAAGTCGTCGAGGTCGCGGACGACTTCCGAGTGGAAGAAGTCGTCGTCTTCGAGCTCGGGCTCGTAGACGAGGACGTTGATCCCCTTGGCTTTGACTCGCTTCATGATGCCCTGGATTGACGAGTCCCGGAAGTTGTCGGAGCCCGATTTCATCACAAGACGATAGACACCGACCGTCTCGGGATCGCGGGCGAGGATGTCAGCGGCGACGAAGTCTTTGCGAGTGCGGTTGGCGTCGACGATCGCCGCGATGAGGTTCTGCGGCACTTCCGAATAGTTCGCCAGCAGCTGCTTGGTGTCTTTGGGCAGGCAATAGCCGCCATAGCCGAACGAGGGGTTGTTGTAGTGCATGCCGATGCGGGGATCGAGCCCGACGCCCTCGATGATGTGCCGCGTGTCGAGCCCGTGAACGGCCGCGTAGGTGTCGAGCTCGTTGAAGTACGCGACTCTCAAGGCGAGGTAGGTGTTGGCGAAGAGCTTGATCGCTTCGGCTTCGGTCGGATCGGTCAGAAGCACCGGCACGTCATCGTCCAGAGCCCCTTCGCGCAGAAGGTCTGCGAATCGCCGTCCGGCGGGGCCTTGATCGCCGACGACGATGCGCGACGGGTGGAGGTTGTCGTGTAGGGCACGACCTTCTCGGAGGAACTCGGGCGAGAAGACGATCGTCGCTCCGGGGCGGTCTGCGACCATGCGGGCGGTGAACCCCACGGGAACTGTGGACTTGATGATGATCGCGGCCTGCGGGTTCACGGCCAGTACCGCATCGATCACCGCCTCGACCGACGAGGTGTCGAAGAAGTTGGTCACGTCGTCGTAGTTGGTGGGCGTCGCCACGACGACGAAATCCGCGTCGCGATATGCCGACTCCGCGTCGAGCGTCGCCGTGAGGTCGAGCTCGCGCGTCGCGAGGTACTCCTCGATATCGACATCGACGATCGGCGAACGGCGCCGACTCAGCAGCTCGACCTTGTGCGCGTCGATGTCGACAGCGACCACCTGGTGACGCTGGGCGAGCAGAATGGCGTTCGACAACCCGACATAGCCGGTGCCGACGATGGCGATCTTCATGCCGAGAAGCGTATCCCGGCTCTCCGGGGCGCAGCCGGCGTCATCGTGGGGCACGGACGAGCGTCGCGATGAGGTCGGCCTGCATGATCGAGCGCGCTTTGACCTCGGGAAGATGGGCGTCGAGTTTGGCTTTGACCTCCGTTCGTGCGGCATCCAGTGCGGCGAACCGCTCGCT
>NZ_RRYE01000349.1 GCF_004010105.1 Microbacterium sp. CPCC 204701 | reverse complement strand
CGGCCGCTCCGCGCGAGAAGGCCACGCACCAGCGTCAGGACCAGAGCGCCGGCCACTCCCGCTCGGCTCAGCCCGCGCAGGGCAACCCGCGCACCCCGGGACGTCGTGCGTCCGGCGGTGGCACGGGCAAGCTCATGGTCGGTTCGGTCGTCCGCCCCAACGGCACGAACCGCCGCGGCGGCCGCTGACCCGCAGCTGCTCGAGACGCCCCGACGCATCCGTGCGTCGGGGCGTTTCGTCTCGCTCGTTGGCCATCGGTCGCGCGTTCGTGGGGCGCGACACGCGGCATGGGTTCGCGGATTCCGCGTGTCGTGACACCTGAGGTGTGGCGCCGGCGCCAGCCGAGGCGTGCGCGCGCGTTCGTGGGGCGCGACACGCGGCATGGGCTCGCGGATTCCGCGTGTCGTGACACCTGAGGCGTGGCGCCCGTGCCAGAGCCCGGCGGCGGCGCCGGCCCGCGTCGACCACGATGTCGTCGGCCTCGAGCCCATCGGGTCCGAACGGCGGCGCGGCACGCGCGCTCATGCTCGGAAGGCCTGGGCGAGCGTGACCATGAGCTTCGCGTAGTCGCCGTCCATGCGGAACCGCGTGAACCCCTCGCTCACCGTGGCCCCGGTGCGCGAGCTCACGAACCACGGCGGCTTCGGCAGCACCGAGAACGACCGGCCCCTGGACGCACTGAGCGACCGGGGCGCGAGGGCGCGGGGGAAGGGCCGGAAGGGGCCGCGCGTCACCGACCGCTCGACTCCGTCGAGGAGGAGCGCGTTGTGCACGACGCCGATGCCGCTCTGGACGTCCTGGAGCGTCGCGCCGGTGAACCCGCCCCACGTGAGCGTGGGCGTGAGGAAGCCGAACGCCGTCCACGAGTTGATCGACACGGTGCCGTAACGCAGGTCGGCCATCGCGTGCTCGAAGCCGTCGCCCAGCGCCGCCTGAGTCTCGGGGTCGACGAGGACGTTGGCCCCGAGGGTGCCGACGAGCTGCTCGTTCGCGTGCGCGACCGCGGTGTCGAGGAACTCCTGACCGGCGCCCGGCAGCGAGACCACGCCGAGCACCGGGGCGAAGTACTCGGTCGTCTCGAGCACGGTGGCGTCGTCGTCGGCGCCGATCTCGATGAGCGCGCGCGTGCCGTCGGCGCACCACGTCGCGTTCGGGTAGCCGGATGCCGCGGCCTCGAGCTTCGCGTCGCTCCGGGGGTACCACGCCGAGCGCCGGGGCGCCGCCTCGTAGGCGGCCCGCAGAGCGCGCAGGAACGCCCCGCGCTGCGGCCAGTCGGCGCTCAGGATCACGACTTGCCCCGCGATGCAGTTGTGGCCCGAGTTGTACAGCCGCATCGTGACGACGTGCTCGGCCTGGAAGGCCAGGTCGGCGTCGCTCCACGCGCCCGGGACGACGATGATCGGCGAGACGCCGCCGAGTTCGGCGGTGATCGGCTTCTTCAGCTGCGGCCGGTTCTCGCGCTTGCGCCGCGCCGCCTGCGGCCCCGAGCCCCACACGATCGCGTCGAACGTGGGAGCGGCGCCGGTGATGTGCACGTGCGCGATGCCGGGGTGGCGGGTGAGGTACGCGCCGACATCGCCGCCGCCGCGCACGATCCGAAGGAACCCGGGCTCGATGAGCGGCGCGAACGCACGCTGAAAGACGGGCACGAGCGCATCCTGGGTCGGGTTGAGCTTGAGCAGCGCGACGCGGTTGTACGCGAGCAGTTCGTAGATCACGTCGAGCACGGGGATCGACGTGACGTTGCCGGCGCCGAGCACGAGCCCGACGCCGCCCGCGGCGGTGGGCGTGAGCTGCCCGAGCCCCGCCCGGCTGCGCGCATCTTCGGCGGTCACGCCGGGCTCGAACCACACCTCGCCGGTGTAGCCCGACAGGAGCATGCCGTCGACGGCATTCATCGGAAAGAGATGGGCGCGCACGCGGCCGCCGGGTGCGGCATCCGTCGTCACTCCGTCGAGGGGACTGGCGCCGCGGGCCAGCGCCCGCAGTGTGACCGCGTAGGCGTCGACGGCGACGAGGGCGGCGTACGGACCCGACAGCCACTCCTCGCCGCGCAGCGGATGCTCCGGAGCGAGGTCCTTCGATGCCGCGGCGACGTCCGCCCAGTCCTCCGCCGACGCGGAGATCGAGTCGTGCAGCCGGGTCATCAGCCGTGCACGCTGGTCGAGGGTCAGGGCCGTCCACACGCGGGCGCCTTCGTCCAGTCGCGAGATGCACGCATCGAGGTGCTCGCGCACGTCCTCGGCCAGGGGCGGGTCGTCGGTCCGCGGGCGGGACGGTGCGGGGGCGGCGTTCGGCACGGGCGCTCTCCTTCGGGCGGGAGCCTCAGTCTACGTCCGCCGGACTCGGTGTCAGGAGCCGTGCGACTGGATGCCGTCGACCGAGGCGTCGACCGAGGTATCGACGTCGTGCCGGCGCAGAGGATAGCGCGCCAGCGTCACGAGGCTCAGGGCGATCAGCGCGGCCGGCACGACGCTGAAGCTCACGACGATGCCCGTGACCGCGGCATCCGGCTGCGTCACGGCCTGCCCTGCGACCGACGACACGTATCCGGTCATCGCGAGGATCACCGAGAGCGCTGTCGCGCCGAGCGCGAACCCGATCGTCTCGCCCGCGGTCCAGACGCCGCTGAACGCGCCCGCGTGGCCGGGTCCTGACACCCGCTCGTCGTGCGAGATGACGTCGGGCAGCATCGCCATCGGCAGCGACTGCATGCCCGCGTATGCGATGCCCGCCAGGCCGACCGGCACGTAGATCCAGTCGCCGGGCGCCCACAGCGCGGCGAGGATCGACAGCGCCGCGAGGGCGAACACGGTGCTCGCGATCCGGAACGCCCGCTCCTTGCCGATGCGGCGGGCCACGACGCCCCAGGCGGGCGCGGCAAGCAGCGCGGGTGCGATGAGCGCGACGAACAGCAGCTCGACCGCCGCCTCGGAGCGCAGCACCCACGTCGCGACGTACTGCGCACCGGCGAGCATGAGGCCGGTGGCCAGGGCCTGCAGCACGAACGTGCCGAGGAGTGCGCGGAACGGCCCGCTGCGCCGCAGTGCCCGCACCCCGGCGGCGTAGTGCTCGCGGACGCCGGCCCGGGCC
>NZ_RRYE01000348.1 GCF_004010105.1 Microbacterium sp. CPCC 204701 | reverse complement strand
ATGCCTGAACCCGCAGCCGCCCGCACGCCCCCCGAGGTCGACCGGGTCGCCGCCTCCCGACGTGCCGTCGCCGCGCGGCGCGAGCGCGCCGCGCTCAAGAAGGACGTCGCGACACGCGTGATCACGCCCCAGGAGCTGCTGCGCCGCGCACTCGCCGATCCGACATCGCCCGCGGGGGCGATGCGCGCGCCCGAGTTCCTCACCGCGATTCCCGCGATCGGCGAAGGAAAGCGCGACCGCATCCTCCGCGACCTCGCGATCTCTCCGGTCAAGCGCCTGGGCGGTCTCGGCTCGCGGCAGCGCGAGGACCTCAGCCGGTTCCTCGACTCCCGGTGGCCCGAGCTCGAGCCGCGCGGCGGCCGCAGCCGGCTCGTCGTGCTCGCGGGGCCCACGGCGGTCGGCAAGGGCACGGTGGCCGCGCACATCAAGGAGCACCACCCCGAGATCCACCTCTCGGTGTCGGCGACCACGCGCACGCCGCGCCCGGGCGAGGTCGACGGCGAGCACTACTTCTTCGTCGATGACGCCGAGTTCGATCGCATGATCGCCGCCGGCGAACTCCTCGAGCACGCCACGGTGCACAACGCCCACCGCTATGGGACGCCGCGCAAGCCGATCGAGGAGGCTCTCGCGGCCGGCCGCACGGTGCTGCTCGAGATCGATCTCCAGGGCGCGCGGCAGGTGCGCGCGGCCGACCCGTCGGCGACGCTGGTTTTCCTGCTGCCGCCCAGCTGGGACGAGCTCGTGCACCGCCTCGTCGGCCGCGGCACCGAGGACGCCGCCGAACGTGCCCGCCGGCTCCGCACTGCGAAGACCGAGCTGGCCTCGCAGGGCGAGTTCGACTACCGCGTCGTCAACGACGACGTGGCCCGCGCCGCGGACGAGGTCGCGCGGCTCGCGCACTGACGATGCGCGGCTGTCGACCGCGTCTCGCGTAGAATGGTGGGATGCCTCGATGCGTCGGGGCCCCAGACTCCCATTCCGTCATCCGATCCAGGAGGTTTCGCCATGGCCGGAACGAACCAGGGCATCATCGAGCCCCCCATCGACACTCTTCTCGAGAAGGTCGACTCGAAGTATCAGCTCGTGATCTACGCGTCCAAGCGCGCCCGTCAGATCAACGACTACTACTCCGACCTGCACGAGGGCAACCTGTTCGACAACGTCGGCCCGCTGGTCGACTCGACCGTCGAAGACAAGCCGCTCACGATCGCGCTGCACGAGATCCACGAAGACAAGCTGCGGCTGCGCCGCGCGGAATAGTCCCATCACGTCCTGTATGCCCCCGAGGTCGGCGATGTCGATCCTCGGGGGCATACTGGTGTCCGCCCCTCTCACCTGGAGAATCGATGACCGACCTTCGTCTGTTCACATCCGAGTCCGTCACCGAGGGGCATCCCGACAAGATCTGCGATCAGATCTCGGATTCGATCCTCGACGCCATCCTCACCGACGACCCGGACGGCCGCGTCGCGGTCGAGACGCTCGTGACCACGGGACTCGTGCACGTCGCCGGCGAGGTGTCGACCTCGGCGTACGTCGAGATCCCGGCGATCGTGCGGGACGTCGTCAACCGCATCGGCTACACGTCGAGCGAGACCGGCTTCGACGGCGACTCGTGCGGTGTGAGCGTGTCGATCGGAGCGCAGTCGTCTGACATCGCGGCGGGCGTCGACAAGGCGTTCGAGCGCCGTGAGGACGGCTCGGAGGACCCTCACGACCTGCAGGGCGCCGGCGACCAGGGCATCATGTTCGGCTACGCCACGACCGAGACTCCGCAACTCATGCCGATGGCCGCATGGACGGCTCATCGCATGGCCGAGCGCCTGTCTGAGGCGCGTCGGTCGGGAGCCCTCCCGTTCCTCCGCCCCGACGGCAAGACGCAGGTCACCCTCGGCTACGACGGCCAGACGCCGAAGACGGTCGAGTCCGTCGTGCTGTCGACCCAGCACCACCCGGACATCTCGCAGAAGGCGCTGCGCGCCGCCGTCCGCGCCGAGGTGATCGATCCCGTGCTCGACGCGACCGGCCTCGATCTGCCCGACGTGCAGTTCTACATCAATCCCGCCGGCCCGTTCGTGATCGGCGGTCCGAAGGGCGATGCGGGCCTCACCGGTCGGAAGATCATCATCGACACGTACGGTGGCGCGTCGCGTCACGGCGGCGGCGCGTTCAGCGGCAAGGACCCGTCGAAGGTCGATCGCTCGGCGGCGTACGCGATGCGCTGGGTCGCGAAGAACGCCGTCGCCGCAGGACTGGCCGACCGCCTCGAGGTGCAGGTCGCCTACGCCATCGGCAAGGCCAAGCCGGTGGGGCTGTACGTCGAGACCTTCGGCACCGGTCACGTGTCGGACGAGGCGATCACCCGTGCGATCCTCGAGGTGTTCGATCTGCGCCCCAAGGCGATCATCGACCAGCTCGACCTCCTTCGCCCGATCTACGCCCAGACTGCCGCGTACGGCCATTTCGGGCGCGAACTGCCCGACTTCACGTGGGAGCGCACCGACCGCGCGGACGCCCTCCGCGCAGCGGCCGGACTCTGACGGGGGCCGCGTGTTCGCGGTGAGCCCGGTGCGCGAGCCGTTGCGGAGGCGCGCATGAGCGCTCGTCGCGTCGCGCGCGTGCTCATCGACTCGCCGCTGCCGCAGCTCGACCGTCTCTTCGACTACGCGATCCCGGATGCACTCGCCGAGTCTGCGCTCCCCGGCGTGCGCGTTCGCGTGCCACTGCGCGCCGCCGGTCGCGTCGTCGACGGCTACCTCGTCGAGGTGGGCGAGCCTGATGCCTCGGACCGCCCCCTCTCGGAGCTCGACGACGTCGTGTCGCCGGTCGCGGTGCTCCCGCCCCGCCTCTACGCCCTGGCCCGCCGCGCGGCCGACCGGGCAGCGGGCTCGGCCGTCGACATCCTGCGTCTCGCGATCCCCAAGCGCATGGTCCGCGCCGAAAAGGCCTGGCTCGCCGCCGATGAACCGCCCACCCCGGTGCTCGAGCCCGACGCCACCGCGTGGGCCGGCACGGTGCTCGATGCGTACCCGGGCCTCGCCGATTCCCTCGCCGGCGGCGAGCGGCTCGCCCTCGACGCACCGCCGACGCC
>NZ_RRYE01000347.1 GCF_004010105.1 Microbacterium sp. CPCC 204701 | reverse complement strand
GGGTAGCCCGCAGGCTGCCCCGCGTAGCCCTGCGGCCGTGCGTAGGCGTGCGGGCCGGCCTGGTAGCCGGCCGGCGGCTGGAACGTCGCAGCCGAAGCGGCGGTCGCAGCGGAGGGCTCGGCCGTAGGAGCGGCCGGCATCGGCGGCACCGGCGGCACGTCGGGTGTCTGGTCTTCGGGGCGGTCGCCCTGGGTGTCGGTCATGATTGCTCCTTCTGCCAAGCATTCACCACATTGCCGATCGATGCTGTGCGTTTGTTATGTCGCGAATGGGACTCGTCTATGCAATGGACCAGAACGAGCCGGAGTACCGTGAAGCGATATGCGACAGATCCCTGGAGCGTGGCACCGCGCGGCCTCCGGCGCCGGCCTCGTCGGTCCCGACGGATCCATCCGTCCCACCATCTTCGCCGAGATGTCGGCCCTGGCGGCACGAACCGGCGCGATCAACCTCGGACAGGGCTTCCCGGACGAAGACGGGCCCGCCGAGGTCCTCGAAGCCGCGTGCGCCGCGATCGCGGACGGTGGCAATCAATACCCGCCGGGACGCGGCATCCCGGATCTGCTCCTCGCTGTCGCCGAGCACCAGGAGCGCTTCTACGGCCTCCGACTCGATCCCGAACGCGAGGCCCTCGTGACCGCGGGCGCGACGGAGGCGCTCGCGGCCACGCTGCTGGCCCTGCTCGACGGTGCGGGCGACGAGGTCGTGGTGTTCGAGCCGTACTACGACGCGTACGCGGCCATCGCGGCGCTCGCAGGCGCCCGCCTGGTCACGGTGCCGCTGCGCTGGCCCGACTTCCAGCCCGATCTCGACGAGCTGCGCGCCGCCGTCTCCGAGCGCACGCGCGTCATCCTGGTCAACGATCCGCACAACCCGACCGGCGCCGTCTTCACCGCCGAGGTCAGGGACGAGCTGGTGCGCCTCGCCGAGGATCGCGACGCGATCCTCGTCACCGACGAGGTTTACGAGCACCTCGTGTTCGACAGGCCGCACGTTCCCCTCGCGACGCTCCCCGGCGCGTGGGAGCGCACGCTCACGATCTCGTCCGGAGGCAAGACCTTCTCCACTACGGGTTGGAAGATCGGCTGGGTCACCGGCCCGGCGCCGCTCGTCGACGCGGTGCTGGCGGTGAAGCAGTTCCTCACGTACGTCAACGGCAGCCCGTTCCAGCCCGCCATCGCGACCGGACTGCGCCTCGGCGACGAGTTCTTCCACGGCATCGCCGGAACGCTGCGCGCCAAGCGCGATCTCCTGGGCGAGGGCCTGCGGGCGGCCGGCTTCGCCGTGTCGACGCCAGCCGGCTCTTACTTCACTGTGGCCGACGCCGCGGCGCTGGGAACGACGGATGCCGCGGCCTTCTGCCGGGATCTCCCCGAGCGCGCCGGCGTCGTCGCGATCCCTCTCACCGCGTTCACGACGGACGCGCGGCGCTCCGACTACGCCACCCTCGTGCGATTCGCCGCCTGCAAGCGGGTGGACGTGCTCGAGGACGCGGCCTCCCGCCTCGCCGCGCTCGCCTGACGCGCATCAGGACTCGCGGGCGACGACGCCGAGACGCCGCAGACGGAGCGAGGGGTTCACCCGGCGCACGCGCTCCAGCGCTCCGATGTCGAGGTGAGCGACCGCGACGTCCGTCGCGGTGCCGACCGCCGCCAGTTCGACGCCCTGCGGATCCACGATGAGCGAGTGCCCGACACCCAGCGGCGGCGGGTGGTCCGCGGCGGCCACGTAGACGGTGTTCTCGATCGCGCGCGCGTGCAGCAGCGTCCGCCAGTGGTGCTCCTTCAGCGGCCCCCGCACCCACTCCGCGGGCACGAGGAAGACATCTGCTCCGGCATCGACGAGAAGACGCCCGACCTCGGGGAACCGGAGGTCGTAGCAGGTCATCAGCCCGAACCGCAGCCCGCCGTGCGCGAACGTCTGCGGCGGCGCGACCTCCCCCGCCTGCACCCAGTCCGACTCCCGCTGGCCGAACGCGTCGTACAGATGCAGCTTGCGATAGTGCGCGAGCAGCCCGGAGGCGCCCACCGCCACCACGGTGTTGCGGATGCGCTGACCGTCGCCGCTCTCGAGAAGCCCCGCGACCACCACGACTTCATGGCGCCGTGCGATCTCGGCGAGCGACCGCACGAACGGTCCGTCCAGGGACTCGGCGCTCTCGGCCAGCGACCCGTCGAACGGGTCGACGAAGTAGCTCGAGTACTCGGGGAACACGACCAGGCGGGCGCCGCGGGAGGATGCCGTCGCCACGAGGTCGGCGATGGCCTCCAGGTTCGCCGCGGTGTCGGTCGTCGGCGCGAACTGCGCGACGCCGATCGCGAGCGTCTCGGTCATCGGGGGCCTCCTCCGTTCGCTCTCACTCGCGCACGGATGATCGCCGGCACGATGAGCCACAGCACGACGATCAGCATCGCGAGAGCGAAGAGCACCCACCAGACCGTCTCACCCCCCGCCACTACGTCGAACACGAACGCGACGACGCCGACCACCAGCACCGAGACCGTCGACAGCGCGATGACCAGGGAGACATGCCCGAACCGCACCACCGCGGGCTTCGCACCCTGCTGGAACAGACCTCGGTGCAGCGCGACCGGCGCGAGCGCCACGATCGAGCTCACTGCCGACAGCACGACGAGCGTGAGGTACACCGCACGCTGACCCGTGGACAGGTCGACGAACGCAGGCTGGAAGGCGAGGGCGAGCAGGAAGCCGGTGAGGATCTGCGTGCCCGTCTGAAGCACGCGCAGCTCCTGCAGCACCTCGTTCCAGTTGCGGTCCGCCCGCTCCTGCGGGGTCTCGTCGCGACCCTCGGCGCGATCATCCCGAAGGTCGCGCTCGCGGTCGGAAGGCATGCGCTCATCCTCCCCTCCGACACGCGCGCGGATCAAGCGGGGCCGGCTGAGGTCGCGACCCCCTCGGAAACCGTGCTAGGCTAACTTCTTGTGCCGCGGGGTGGAGCAGCTCGGTAGCTCGCTGGGCTCATAACCCAGAGGTCGCAGGTTCAAATCCTGTCCCCGCAACAGAAAGTCCAGAGGGCGTCCCCAGCAGGGGGCGCCCTCTGGCGTTGCGGCCATCCAGTGGAGCGGAGCGAGATCGTGACCG
>NZ_RRYE01000346.1 GCF_004010105.1 Microbacterium sp. CPCC 204701 | reverse complement strand
CGCGGACCGCGGCGCCAGGACGGAGAGCAGGGCGAGCTTCTCGTGGCTCTCGGACCCCGGCGCGGCGGTGTAGACGAGCAGCGAGTGGGCCCGATCCGGATCGAGGAGCGTCTGGCACGACAGCTCGAGCGGGCCGAGGTCGGGGTGGACGAAGCGCTTCGTCTCTCTCGGGCGGAGGCCGACCTCGTGTCGGTCCCACACCGCCCGGAACTCCTCGCTGCGTGCCAGGAGCTGCTCGGTGAGACGAGCCGCACGCGAACCGGGCCCGCGCCGCACCACGACCCCGCGCAGCCCCGACGCCCACAGCCGCGAGAGGAACTCGTGGTCCTCTTCGGCGTACAGCGCACGCGACCGCGGATCGGTGAACCAGCGAAAGCCGATGCTGCGCTCCGGACGCGCGAGCGACGCCGTGTCACCGGTGAGGGCGACGCCGAGCGGCGTCTGGCGCAGCGTCTCGCCCAGCTCGGTCACGATCTCGGCGGGGGTGTCTTGCAGCCGGTCGAATATCCGCAGCATCCCGGGCCCGATGTGCTCTCCGACCGACCCCGGCGAGGGCGGAGGATGCCCCGCGAGCCGGAACAGATGGTCACGCTCGGCGACAGTGAGGTGCAGCCCTTGGGCGATCGAGGCGATCATCTGCTCCGACGGCAGCGGCCCGCTCGCCCGCTCGAGCCGGGCGTAGTAGTCCGTCGACATGTGGCAGAGCGCCGCGACCTCCTCGCGACGCAGGCCCTCGGTGCGACGACGGGCCCCGCGGGGGAGGCCGACGTCCTCGGGCTGTAGCGCGCCACGGCGCAGACGCAGGAACTCCGCGAGTCCGATCCGGTCGATCGCCATGTCGGCACCTCCTGTCGACCTCGATCCTCACACTCCCGCCGCCTCGTAGCCATGACCTCTCGGGTCCTGGATACGTGTCGGCGGACGCCGGAGAGTGTGGGGAGCCGAACGAAGGAGCCGTCATGACCCGCACGAAGATCGACATCCCCCTCCCGTCCCTGACCGGGCGCCGCGCCGTCGTCACGGGAGGGAGCGACGGCGTCGGCCTGCGCATCGCCACACGGCTGGCGATGGCCGGAGCCGAGGTGGTCCTGCCTGTCCGCAACGTGCGCAAGGGGGAGTCGGCGGCCGCCGCGGTCCGTGCATCCGTCCCCGGGGCACGCATCGAACTGCACGACCTCGACCTCTCGTCGCTCGCGTCGATCGCCTCGTTCGGCGAGGCGATGCGCCGCGACGGCCGTCCGTTGCACCTGCTCATCAACAACGCGGGGGTCATGACGCCGCCGTCCCGGCAGGCCACGACCGACGGATTCGAGCTGCAGTTCGGCACGAATCATCTGGGCCACTTCGCGCTCGTGGCGCACCTGCTGCCGGTGCTGCGCGCGGGGGCCGGCCGCGTGACGTCGCAGGTGAGCATCGCCGTCAGCCGGGGCGGAATTAACTGGAACGACCTTCAGTGGCAGCGCTCGTACGACGGCATGCGCGCCTACCGCCAGTCCAAGATCGCCCTCGGCCTGTTCGCGTGCGAGCTCGACCGGCGCAGCGCCGACGCCGGGTGGGGCATCACCAGCAATCTCTCGCACCCGGGCGTCGCCCCGACGAGCCTGCTGTCGGCACGCCCCGAGATGGGTCGTGCGGCCGACACGGCGGCCGTGCGTGCCATCCGGTGGGCCTCGGCACGCGGGCTGGCCGGCACTCCCGAGACCGCCTCGCTCCCCGCGCTCTACGCCGCGACGTCACCGGATGCCGCACCCCGCCGTCTGTACGGACCGCGGGGAATCGGCCACGTAGGCGGCGCCCCGGCAGAGCAGCCGCTGTACCGGACGCTGCGAAAGCGGGACGACGCCGCGCGGATGTGGGCGGTCTCTGAGGAGCTCACGGAGACGGCGTTCGTCGGCCCGTGAAGGTCAGTCTGCGCCTCTTGTGCTCGGTGGTGCCACAGGAGCGCGGAGAAGGCAAGGGGGGTGATGGGCGCGCGGCGACGGGGAAGTGTCGGGTTTGACAGAAGGAGACCGACATGAAGGCCGTGCAGTATCGCGAGATCGGGAAGGGCCCCGAGGTCGTCGACATCGAGGTGCCCGAGCCCGCCGCCGGGCAGATCCGGCTGAAGGTGACCGCGGCGGGTCTCTGCCACTCGGACTGGTTCCTGATGGACCTGGCGGAAGACCAGTACACCTACGGGCTGCCGCTCACCCTCGGCCATGAGGGGACGGGCGTCGTCGACAAGCTCGGCGACGGCGTCGAGGGCATCACGGTGGGAGACCCGTACGCGATCTACGGACCGTGGGGCTGCGGGCAGTGTCATGAGTGCTCCCAGGGCCGCGAGAACTACTGTCCGTACGCGGCCGATCTCGGCATCGCCCCTCCTGGGCTCGGCGCGCCTGGTGCGATGGCCGAGTACGTCATCGTCGACGATCGCCGCCACCTCGTGCCGCTCGGCGACCTCGACCCGGTCGAGGCGGTGTCGCTGACGGATGCCGGACTCACGCCGTACCACGCCATCGCGGCTGCGCAGCACAAGCTCTACCCCGGCTCCGTCTCGGTCGTCATGGGGATCGGCGGCCTCGGGCATGTCGGCATCCAGATCATCCGCGCGATCAGCGCGGCGACCGTCATCGCTGTCGACATCAGCGACGAGAAGCTCGAGCTCGCGAAGGAAGTGGGTGCGCACCACACCGTCATCTCGAGCGCGGAGGCCGCGGACCGCATCCGTGAGCTCACCGGCGGCCTCGGCGCCCAGACCGTGTTCGACTTCGCGGGCGTGCAGCCGACGATCGACCTCGCGAAGGCGGTGGTCGCGATCGACGGCTTCGTGCACATCGTCGGCATCGGCGGGGGCGTCATGACCGCGGGATTCTTCGCGACGCCGTTCGGCGCAGCCGTGCGGGCGCCGTACTGGGGATCCCGCAGCGAGCTCATCGAGGTGCTCGACCTGGCGCGCACCGGTGCGGTGAGCGTGCACGTCGAGCGCTACGGCTTCGACGATGCCGTGACGGCGTACCGCCGCCTGCACGAGGGCGAGATCCGCGGCCGCGCGGTGATCGTGCCGTGACCGCGGCGGCGGCGGCGCGCGACGGAGCGGCGCGGGGTCAGCTGGGCTCGGGAGCCGGCCCGGT
>NZ_RRYE01000345.1 GCF_004010105.1 Microbacterium sp. CPCC 204701 | reverse complement strand
AGCCGGTTCGGGCGCCGGCGCCCGGCGATGCCGGCGCCCCGGCCGGAACCACCGAATCCGCGCCCGTGGACCCGGTCCCGGCAGCATCCGAGGCGCTCGCCGTCGAGGTCGTGCCTGAGGCCGCGATGCCGGCCACGGACGACGCGCCGGCGGTCGCGACACTCGCCGAGGTTCCGCTGCCGACACCTGACGAGGTGACGGGATGACGACGACCGGCGTCGGCGAAAGCACGGCGCCGGACGCCCTGCTGCCGTCCGACGCGTCCTCCGACGCGCAGGCCGGCTTCGACGACCCGCTGGAGGCCGCCGAGAACCGCGACATGCGCAACGGGCTGGTGCGGACGCTGCTCGCCGTGCTCGCCAACGTCGGAGTGCTCACCGCCCTGCTGGTGTACTTCGGGTGGGTGCGGGCCGACCGTATGGCCACCCTGGTCGGCCTGGACGAGGCGATTCTCGGGATGACGGTGGACGACTACGTGCGCCGCAGCGTCCGGTCGGTGTTCCTGCTGCCGATCTTCGCCGCCGTCGCAGGTCTGCTGTGGGTGGGTCTGGACCAGTGGTGGCAGCGGCGTCGCGTGCGCTGCGGGATCGACGATCCCGCCGTGGGGTTCGTCGCGCGGTGGCTGTGGGGGGCGGCGACGCTGGTCTTCGTCGCCGGACTGGCGATGTGGCTCGCCGGCTACGCCCTGAGCTTCACCCTCGGCCCACTGGTGTGCGTCGCGGGGCTGCTGCTCTTCCTGTACGCCTTGAGCCTGCGCTCGCGGCTGCCGGGCGCAGTCGGCTTCGCGCCGCTCACCGAGGGTGTGCTGCGCGGCTCGATCGCCCTTCTCGCCGCCGTCGGACTGTTCTGGTCGGCGACGAACTTCGCGACCGTCGAGGGCACCGAGCTCGCCCGGGACTTCGAGGCCCACGTCGCGACGCGGCCCGGGGTCGAGGTCGACAGCGCCGTCCCGCTCGACATCGTGGCACCGGGGGTCGAGACTTCGTGCTTCGGCACCGGCGACGACCGCCGGTACCACTACCGCGGGCTGCGACTGCTCGAGTCCACCGGCGGGAATTACTTCCTGACATCGGAGGACTGGTCGCCCGAGTACGGAGTCGTCGTGATGCTGCCGACGGATGCCGAGGGCACGCGGTTCACATTCGTGCGCGATGTCGAGGGCGTCCGCGCCGAGGCGTACCCGCCGTGCGATGCGGATGAGCCCGCGGGGGCCGGGCCGGCCGGGTGACGCGGGAACGACGAGAGGGCCGGAACCCGATGGGTTCCGGCCCTCTGTCATCGCATCGGCCGCGCTGCGGCCGAATCCATCAGCGTGATGCGCTCAGCGACCCGAGAGCTTCTCGCGCAGGGCGGCGAGAGCCTCGTCGTCCGCGAGCGTGCCTGCGGGGCCGCTCTCGGACGAGAAGGTGCTGGCACCGGTCTCGACCGGTGCGGCCGCCTCGGCCTCGAGGGCCTTGATGACGGCGGCCTTGTGCGCCTCCCAGCGAGCGTGAGCAGCGGCGTACTCCTGCTCCCACTTCTCGCGCTGCTCGTCGAAGCCTTCCTTCCACTGGTTGGTCTCCGGGTCGAAGCCCTCGGGGTACTTGTACTCCCCGTTCTCGTCGTACTCGGTGACCATGCCGTAAAGGGCCGGGTCGAACTCGGTGCCGTAGGGGTCGACCGACTCGTTCGCCTGCTTGAGCGAGAGCGAGATGCGGCGACGCTCGAGGTCGATGTCGATGATCTTGACGAAGACCTCTTCGCCGACCGACACGACCTGCTCGGCGAGCTCGACGTGCTTGCCCGACAGCTCCGAGATGTGCACGAGGCCCTCGATGCCGTCTGCGACGCGCACGAACGCACCGAAGGGAACGAGCTTGGTGACCTTGCCCGGCGCGACCTGGCCGATCGCGTGAGTGCGGGCGAAGACCTGCCACGGGTCCTCCTGCGTCGCCTTGAGCGAGAGCGACACGCGCTCGCGGTCGAGGTCGACCTCGAGGATCTCGACGGTGACCTCCTGGCCCACCTCGACGACCTCGGACGCGTGCTCGATGTGCTTCCACGACAGCTCGGAGACGTGCACGAGACCGTCGACGCCGCCGAGGTCGACGAACGCGCCGAAGTTGACGATCGACGAGACGGTGCCCTTGCGGACCTGGCCCTTGTGCAGGTTGTTGAGGAACGTGGTGCGCGACTCCGACTGCGTCTGCTCGAGCAGGGCGCGGCGCGAGAGGACGACGTTGTTGCGGTTCTTGTCGAGCTCGAGGATCTTCGCCTCGATCTCCTGGCCGAGGTACGGCGTCAAGTCGCGCACGCGGCGCAGCTCGATCAGCGACGCGGGGAGGAAGCCGCGCAGCCCGATGTCGACGATGAGACCACCCTTGACGACCTCGATCACGGAGCCGGTGACGACACCGTCGTTCTCCTTGATCTTCTCGACATCGCCCCACGCACGCTCGTACTGCGCGCGCTTCTTGGACAGGATGAGGCGGCCTTCCTTGTCCTCCTTCTGGAGAACGAGGGCTTCGACCTCGTCGCCGACCTTGACGACCTCGTTGGGGTCGACGTCGTGCTTGATGGAGAGCTCACGCGAGGGGATGACGCCCTCGGTCTTGTAGCCGACGTCGAGGAGGACCTCGTCGCGGTCGATCTTCACCACGGTGCCCTCGATCAGGTCGCCGTCGTTGAAGAACTTCAGAGTCTTCTCGACCGCGGCCAGGAAGTCCTCGGCAGATCCGATGTCGTTGATCGCGACCTGCTTGGTGGCCGGGGCGGTCGTTGCGCTAGTCATGTAGTGGGTTGTCCTTGTTGGGTTGGGTTCTCGGGCCTCCGCCGTCATCGGCGCCGGTCCGCGCGAGCGCGGACGAGCACCTCGAGCCGAGGCGAAGCGGATTTTGTCATGCGATGTCACGAGCCCTTGCGGGGTCCGCGGCCGGTGGGAACCGGCAGCAGGCGTGGCGAAACAGCCACACGAGTGACACTCCAGGGTAACAGAACGCGGGGGTCGCCCGCGATGTTCCTGCCGGGTCCGATTCGAGGCTCGCCGCCCGTCCCGCGCCGGCGCCTCCGGTGGCACCGTCGTGGTCCATGATGGAGCGCGTGCCCCTCTCCCTCGCTCGCACCACCTTGCCCCCGCGCGCCTCCGGGCGCCGCGCGACCCGCCTCGGCCGC
>NZ_RRYE01000344.1 GCF_004010105.1 Microbacterium sp. CPCC 204701 | reverse complement strand
AGCCGGCCCGTGGCTGGGGATGTGGCTGCGGGCACCCGTCGAAGACCTTCGATTCACGGCGATGCGGTTCGACCCCGTCGACGGCGGCGGCCTGCTGCGCCTCGCGCACGAAGGCCACACCACGGTCGACGGCGTGTGGCGCTCGCCCACCGTCGTGATCCAGCCCGTCCCCGATCCGGCCGATGCGCTGCGCGACTACCGCGACGACCTCGTCGCCGCCGGGCTCGCGCCCGAGTCAGGCCCCGCCATCGAGCCGTGGTGGCTCGAGCCGATCTTCTGCGGCTGGGGCGCACAGGTCGCCCGCGCCACCCCCGGCGGCGCGCCGGCGCCCGACCTGTGCCGTCAGGAGACCTACGACGAGTTCCTCGCCACCCTGGCCTCGGCATCCCTCGATCCCGGAACCGTCGTGATCGACGACCGATGGCAGGCGCAGTACGGCACGGCCGAGCCCGACACCGACGCCTGGCCCGACCTGCGCGGCTGGATCGACGACCGCCACGCCGAGGGCCGGCGCGTGCTGCTGTGGTTCAAGGCGTGGGATCCCGCGGGACTGCCCGCGGAGGAATGCGTGACGGATGCCGCGTGCCGCCCGCTCGCGGCCGACCCCGGCAGCCCCGCCTACCTCGCGCGCCTCGATTCGATCGTCGAGCGCCTGCTCTCGCCCGAGGGGCTCGACGCCGACGGCTTCAAGGTCGACTTCACCCAGCGCGCACCGAGCGGCGCGATGCTGCGCCCGGCGCCCGACAGCGACGGCGTGTGGGGCATCGCGGCCCTGCACCGGCTCGTCGCCCGCATCCATACGGCTGCCAAGCGAATCAAGCCCGACGCGCTCGTCATCACCCACACCGTGCACCCCTCGTTCGGCGCCATCGCCGACATGATCCGCACGAACGACGTTCTCGAGCACGACGTCGCGGGCAGACCGGTCTCGGTCGCTGCGCAGCTGCGCGCACGCCACGAGATCGTCGCCGCGGTGCTGCCGGGTCATCCGGTCGACACCGACCAGTGGCCGATGCCGAACCGCGAGGAGTGGCTCGACTACGCCGGCACGCAGGCGGGCCTCGGAGTGCCCGCGTTGTACTACCTCGAGCGCGTGGGACAGGACGAGCCGATCGACCTCGAGCATCTGTCGATGATCGGTCGCACATGGGACGAGTACCGGAAGGGCCTGGGATGACGGTGACCGAGGTCGCGCGCGGCGTCTGGCGCATCGCCGACACGTGCCACGTCTACCTCGTCGTCGACCCCGACGCCCCCGAAGGTGAACGGGATGCCGTCGCCATCGACTTCGGATCGGGCCTCGCGCTGTCGGAGCTCGCCGGGCTCGGCATCCGTCGCATCACCGACGTCTTCATGACGCACCACCACCGCGATCAGGGGCAGGGGCTGCCGCTCGCCGCGGAGCACGGGGCGCGGATCCACGTGCCGCCGGTGGAACGCGAGCTGTTCGACCGCGTCGAGGAGATGTGGGAGGGCCGACAGCTCGACAACGACTACAACCTGCGCCAGGACCGCTTCTCGCTGCTCGAGTCGGTCTCCGTGCACGCCACCGTTCCGGAGTACCGCTACACCGAGGCGGCCGGCGTGCGCCTGCTCGTGCTGCCGACGCCGGGCCACACGATCGGCTCGGTGACGTACGTGCTCGACCGCGACGGCGAGCGGATCGCGTTCGCGGGCGACCTCGTCTACGCGCCGGGCAAGGTGTGGTCGCTCGCGGCGACGCAGTGGTCGTACACGCAGAGCGAGGGGCCGGCGATGACGGTGCTGAGCGCGCTGCTGCTGCACCGCTACCGCCTCTCGAAAGTCGCGCCTTCGCATGGCGAGATCATGCGCGACCCCGACCATGCGCTCGAGCTGCTCGCGCAGACGATGCAGGAGTACGTCGACTCGCGGCGCTCGTATCCGTGGGATCTCCGCGCTCGCCTGGAGGACCCGTTCGTCGCGATCACACCGCACCTGCTGCTCAACCGCACCGCGATGTCGTGCTCGTACGTGGTGCTGTCCGAGACGCGCGAGGCGCTCATCGTCGACTACGGCTACGACATGACGACGGGGCTCGTGCTCGGCCAGGAGCGCGCGTCGCGGCGGCCCTGGCTCGCCTCGCTTCCGGCGCTGCGCGAACTGTACGGCGTCACGCGCATCTCGGTGGCGCTTCCCACGCACTACCACGACGACCACATCGCCGGGATGCCGCTGCTGCGCGACGTCGAGCACGCCGAGCTGTGGATCCCTGAGAACGTCGCGCCGACGATGGCCGACCCCTGGTACGAAGACCTGCCGTGCCAGTGGTACGACCCGATCACGGCCGACCGCGTGCTGCCACTCGGCGAGCCGTTCACGTGGAACGAGTACACCTTCACCGCGCACGCGCAACCCGGTCACACCCTCTACGCCGTCGCGTACGAGCTCGACATCGACGGCGTGAAGGTCGTGTTCACGGGCGACCAGCAGGAGGGCCTCGGCGGTCGCGACGGCCGGCGCGACATCATGAACTACCAGTACCGGAACCTCTTCCGGCTGGGCGACTACGCGCAGAGCGCCGCGCTGTACCGACGCATCGCGCCGGGGCTGATGGCGAGCGGCCACTGGGATCCGCGCTGGGTCGACGACGAGTACCTGGACTACCTCGCGCAGTCGGCGCGCGAGGTCGACGACCTGCACGAGCGGCTGCTGCCCCTCGACGATCTGACGATCGGTCCCGACGGACAGACGGCGCGACTTCTCCCCTATCGCCGCCGAGCGGTGACCGGCGAGTCCGCCGACTACACGGTGCGGGTGCGCAATCCACTGCCGGAGCGTGCGCGCGCACGGGTGCGGCCCGTCCTGCCGCTAGGCTGGCGCTCGTCCGAGTCCGAACTCGAGGTCGACCTCGGACCCGGCGAGGAGTCCTCTGTGCAGCTGACCGTGACCCCGGCGTCCACCGGACGCCGGCAGCGAATCGCGATCGATGTCGTCATCGGCGATCTGCGGCTCGGTCAGCACGCCGAGGCCCTGATCGATGTGACGGAGCCGGCGTCGTGAGCGACAAGCGCCCGGCGTTCGCGCGTCCGACGATTCGCGAGGTCGCCGACGCCGCCGGCGTCTCGCGCTCCACCGCGTCGCGCGCACTGTCGGGCAACGGCTACGCCGCCCCCGACGTGCGCGACCGCGTGCG
>NZ_RRYE01000343.1 GCF_004010105.1 Microbacterium sp. CPCC 204701 | reverse complement strand
GCCGTCGAGACCGCCGACACGATCGAACGCGCGGCGGCCGCCGCGCCCCGCCGCCGGCCGGGCGTCCGTGGCTGGTTCCGCGGCGACGGGCCGCACACGATCGTCTTCCTCGTACCGCTGCTCTTCAGCTTCGTGCTGTTCTCGTGGAAGCCGATCGTGGATGCCGCGATCATGGCCTTTCAGCAGACGAACCTCATCGCGCCGCCGGAGTGGGTCGGGCTCGAGAACTTCGTCACAGTCCTCAACGACCCGCTGCTGGGAACCGCGGTGACGAACACGCTCTGGTTCGCCGTGCTCGCCCTGATCCTCGGCTACCCGATCCCTCTCGTCGTCGCCGTGCTGATGAGTGAGGTGCGCCGGGCGCGCGGCCTGTACAGCGCGCTCGCCTACCTGCCCGTCATCGTCCCGCCTGTCGTCGGCGCGCTGCTGTGGAGGTTTTTCTACGACGCATCGCCGAACGGGGTCTTCAACACGATCGTCGGCTGGTTCGGCGTCGGGCCGCTGCCATGGCTGCAGGACCCCTCCACCGCGATGCCCTCCATCGTGCTGTTCGCCACGTGGTCGGCGGCGGGCGGCACCGTCATCATCTACCTCGCCGCGCTCGTCGGCGTCGCGCCGGAGCTCTACGACGCGGCCGAGGTCGATGGCGCAGGCGTGTGGCGCAAGGTCTGGCACGTCACGATCCCCCAGTTGCGCGGCGTGCTCCTGGTCACCTTCATCCTGCAGATCATCGGCACGGCACAGGTCTTCCTCGAGCCGTTCCTGCTGACGGCCGGGGGTCCGGCCAACTCGACGATGACGGTGCTCATGCTCATCTACAAGTACGCGTTCCAGAACAGTCTGGGAGGCGACTATGGTGCCGCGACTGCTCTCAGCATCATGCTCGCGGTCGTCCTGGCGATCTTCTCGGCCGTGTACTTCCGCCTCACCAAGGGCTGGAGCACGTCGTGAGCGCGATGCGGGCGGCTCCCCCTCGGAACCGCGGGTCTGACGGCGACGCGGATCGCGGCATCCTTTCCGCGGCCGACTGGCGCCGCCGGCATGTGCGCGTCACGACGCGCGCGACTCACACGATCCTCCTGCTGTCGCTGATCATCGTGGGGCTCGGCCCGGTGCTGTGGCTCGCGAAGTCGGCCGTCACTCCGACGCAGGACACCCTGCGTCAGCCGCTCGCGCTGTGGCCCAACGGCATCGACGTGGCGAACCTCGCCGAGGCGTGGACCCGCGTCGAGATCGACAAGTACTTCTTCAACACGGTCGTGATCGCGCTCGGGGTGTGGCTCGTGCAGGTGCTGGTGGCGACCACGGCCGGCTATGCGCTGTCGGTGCTGCGACCGCGGTACGGCAAGGTCGTCGTGGGGCTCGTCCTTGCGACGCTGTTCGTGCCGAGCATCGTTCTTCTCGTACCGCTCTACCTCACGATCGTGCAGCCGCCCCTGCTCGGGCAGTCGCTCATCAACACGTTCTGGGCGGTGTGGCTGCCCGCCGGGGCGAACGCGTTCAACGTGCTGCTGGTGATGCGCTTCTTCGATTCGCTTCCGCGAGAGGTGTTCGAGGCCGCGCGCATGGACGGGGCCGGCCCGTATCGACTCTTCTGGTCGGTCGTGCTCCCGATGTCGCGGCCCATCATCGGCGTCGTCTCGGTGTTCGCGATCATCGCGGCCTGGAAGGACTTCCTGTGGCCGCTGCTCGTCCTCAAGGACCCGGCGATACAGCCGCTGTCGGTGCGGCTGCCTCAGCTGCAGCAGTTCATCGAGCTCGACGTGTTCCTCGCAGCGCTCGCCATCTCGACGGTGATCCCGATTGCGCTCTTTCTCGTCTTCCAGCGCATGTTCCTCAACAGCGCCGGCCTCGGGGGCGCTGTCAAGGGGTGACGGAGGATGCCGGGGCCCGGTCTCGCCGCTTCTTCTTGCGGCCGCCGTTGGCCGGGGGAGTGATGGAGTGCCCGCGGGGGATCGCGATGCGCAGCGCCGCGGGCTCGACGCGCACGGTCACGTGCACGGCCTCGCCGAACTCGTCGCCGTCGAGCTGCACCGGCCTCGGATCGCTCGTGCCGATGTCGATGCCCTGGCCGCGCGCGTAGCGCACGGCGCCGTCACGGGTGCGCAGCGACAGGATGCGCCGGCCGGTGCGGAAGCGCCGCAGCACGCTGTTGTCCCACGCGACGCGCCGCCACACCAGCAGCCACCCGAAGGGTCCCTTCGGCTGCACGATCACGATGTCGAGTTCGCCGTCCGACACCGATGCCTCGGGGATGAGCTCGAGCCCGGCCGGAAGCGAGCCGCAGTTGGCGAAGAGCACGCTCTGCACGCGGGTCGAGTGCAGGCGGTGGCCCGGCAGTTCGTACATGATGCGGAACGGCTGTGCGCTCGCGAGCGACCGCGCGGCGCCGTCGACGTACGCGACCCAGCCCATCGACTTCTTCAGCTGCGGGTTGGTGTTGGCGATCATGGCGGCGTCGAGGCCCATGCCGCCCATCACGACGAAGGCGTGCTCGTGGACCTCGCCGTCAGCGCGGCGCAGCCGCGCGAGCCCGACGTCGATCGCCTCGCGGTCGCCGTCGAAGGTCGCCCTGACCATGTCTTCCGGGCCGTCGAGCGGCAGCAGCAGGTTGCGGGCGAGAAGGTTGCCGGTGCCGCTCGGCACGATCGTGAGCGGCACGTCGCTGCCGGCCATCGCCTCCGACACCGCTCGGACGGTTCCGTCGCCCCCGGCGACGAGCACCGCGCTCACGCCCTCGCCGAGCGCCTGACGTGTGACGTCGTCGCCCAGGTCGTCGACGGTCGTCTCGTAGAAGAGCGGCTCCGACCAGCCCGCCTCGGCCGACAGGCGCGCCACCAGTTCGCGCAGGCCATCGGCCTCCACCTTGATCGGGTTGTACACGAGCGCGGCCTTGGGGCTCGGGCGGCCGGCATCCGTCAGCGGTTCGGTGCGTCCTGCCGCATCGACGCGGCGCGCCTCCCCGCCCTCGCCGTCGGCCGTGTCGGGTGGGACGTCCTCCGGTTCGCGGATCACCTGCCCGGGCGACGCGGCCTCCTCGGGGTCGGGCGCCCCCTTCGACGCCGGGTCCGTCGGGTTCTCGCCGTCGGGCGCACCCTTCGCCGCGGCATCCGGATCGCCCGTCTCGGCGGCCGCACGCGACAGATCGGCGTCGGACGGTG
>NZ_RRYE01000342.1 GCF_004010105.1 Microbacterium sp. CPCC 204701 | reverse complement strand
CCGAGCGCGCCAGCGGCGACGTGGCGGCGGCCTCGCGCGAGGCGATGCTCAACGCGGCGCGCCACGCCGGCGGCGAGGTCTCGGTGTACATCGAGGGCAACGCGACGGCGGTCGACGTGTACGTGCGCGACCGCGGCCCGGGGTTCGACCTCGAAGCTGTGCCGGGCGACAGGCTCGGCATCCGTGAGTCCATCGTGGGGCGCATGCGCCGCGCCGGAGGATCGGCGACGGTCCGGCGGGGCGCCGGCGGCGGCACCGAGGTGCACCTGCGGTTCGCGAACGACCCGGGCGTGAAGGATGCCGCGACCGCGGAGGTGCGGCGTGGCTGAGTCGCCGGTGCGCGTCGTGATCGTCGACGACCACTCCATCTTCCGCTCCGGGCTGCGGGCCGACCTCGACGCGTCGGTCGAGGTGGTCGGCGAGGCTGCCGACGTCGCGGCGGCGATCACTGTCATCGAGGCGACGCGGCCGGACGTGGTGCTCCTCGACGTGCACCTGCCGTCCGGGGCCGGGGCGTCGGTTCCCGAGGCATCGGGGGGTGAGGCGGTGATCCGGGCGGCGGCGCCGGTGGTGCCGACGGCGCGCTTCCTGGCGCTGAGCGTGTCGGATGCGGCCGAAGACGTCGTGCGCGTCATCCGTGCGGGTGCCCGCGGCTACATCACGAAGGGGTCGTCGGGCGCGGAGGTGAGCCGCGCGGTCCACGCCGTGGCCGACGGGGATGCCGTGTTCTCGCCGCGCCTCGCGGGCTTCGTGCTCGACGCGTTCGGGGCACCCGTCGGCGAGACGGCCGCGACGAGCGACGAGCTCGACCGCCTGTCGGCGCGCGAGCAGGAGGTGATGCGGCTCATCGCCCGCGGCTATGCCTACAAGGAGGTCGCCGCCGAGCTGTTCATCTCGATGAAGACCGTCGAGTCGCACGTGTCGGCCGTGCTGCGCAAGCTGCAGCTGTCGTCGAGGTACGAGCTGACCGCCTGGGCATCGGAGCGCCGGCTGCTCTGACGCCGGGGGCACGTGTCGGGCGCCGCGCCTACACTTGATGGGACATGACCGACGCCACTCCCACCGCGCCGGGCGCGGCTGCTGTTCGTCCCATCATCCTGGACGGAAGCGTCGGCCCGCGCGTTGGCGCCGCCGCCGGCGCGCGCCCCGACGAAGACCTGCTCGCAGGGCTCAACCCGCAGCAGCGCGACGCCGTCACCTACCGCGGCCCGGCGCTGCTCATCGTCGCCGGTGCCGGTTCGGGCAAGACGAGCGTGCTGACCCGGCGCATCGCGTCGCTGCTGCGGGGTCGCGAGGCGTGGCCGAGCCAGATCCTCGCGATCACCTTCACCAACAAGGCCGCGGGCGAGATGCGCGAGCGCGTCGAGCACCTGGTCGGCGACGCGGCGCGCGGCATGTGGATCTCGACGTTCCACTCGGCGTGCGTGCGGATCCTCCGGCGCGAGGCCGAGCAGTTCGGGTTCACGAAGGCCTTCACGATCTACGACTCGGGGGATTCGCGCGCCCTCATCAAGCGGCTCGTGAAAGAGCACGAGGCCGACGCCTACGGACTCACGCCCGCCGCCACTCAGGGCAAGATCTCCAAGCTCAAGAACGAGCTGGCGGATGCCGAGTCCTACGCCCGGTCCGCGAACATGAACGATCCCGCCGAGCGGGTGTTCGTCGAGCTGTTCGCGGCGTACCAGCGCGAGCTGCAGCGGGCCAACGCCTTCGACTTCGACGATCTCATCGCGCAGACGGTGTTCCTGTTCCGCGCGTTCCCGCACGTGGCCGACGTGTACCGGCGGCGGTTCCGGCATGTGCTGGTCGATGAGTACCAAGACACCAACCACGCGCAGTACGCGCTCATCCATGAGCTCACGCGACCTGTCGTCGGCGATGCCGAGCCGTATGCCGCCGGAGGCATGATGATCTTCGACGCGGCGGACGCGCCCGAGCTCGAGGGCGCGTCGCTCACGGTCGTCGGCGACTCCGACCAGTCGATCTACGCGTTCCGGGGCGCCGACATCCGCAACATCAGCGAGTTCGAGAAGGACTTCCCGGGCGCGAAGGTCGTCCTGCTCGAGCAGAACTACCGCTCTACCCAGAACATCCTCTCGGCCGCGAACGCCGTGATCAGCCACAACTTCGACCGCAAAGACAAGCGGCTGTGGACCGATGTCGGCGAGGGCGAGAAGATCGTCGGCTTCACCGGCTACTCGCAGCACGACGAGGCCCAGTTCGTGGCCGACGAGATCGAGACCCTCCACCGCGACGGCGTCGACTACTCGCAGATCGCCGTGTTCTACCGCACCAACTCGCAGTCCCGTGCGCTGGAAGAGATCTTCATCCGCTCGGCGCTGCCCTACAAGATCATGGGCGGCACCAAGTTCTACGAGCGCGCCGAGATCAAGGACGCCCTGGCGTACCTCGTCGCCGTCGCGAACCCTGCCGACGAGATGGCGATGCGGCGCATCATCAACCGGCCGCGCCGGGGCATCGGCGACGTGACGATCGAGACGATCTCGCGCTATGCCGTCGATCAGCAGATCACCTTCCGCGACGCGCTCGCGAACTCCTCGGCGCTGGGCGTCGGCCCCAAGATCCAGGCGGCCATCGCACATCTCGACGCGGTGCTGGCCGAGGCATCCGAGATCATGCTCCCGGCGTCGGGAGAGCTCGCGCCCCCGACGGCCGTCGCCGACGGGCTCCAGCTGCTGCTGTCGAAGAGCGGGTACTACGACGCGCTGCGGGCGAGCAAGGACGCGCAGGACGAAGCCCGCATCGAGAACCTCGACGAGCTCGTCGCGGTGGCCCGCGAGTTCGCGCGCAACAACCCCGAGGGAACGATCCTCGACTTCCTCACGGAGGTGGCGCTGGTGTCGGATGCCGACGACCTGGAAGACGCGTCGGGCTCGGTGTCGCTCATGACCCTGCACACGGCCAAGGGCCTCGAATACGACGCGGTGTTCGTCACCGGCGTCGAGGAGGACCTCATCCCGCACCGCATCTCGGCAGGGGAGCCGGGCGGTCCGCAGGAGGAGCGGCGCCTCTTCTACGTCGGCATCACGCGCGCCCGCAAGCGCCTGTACCTGTCGCTCGCGATGACCCGCGCGCAGTTCGGCGAGGTGACGGTGGCGATGCCGAGCCGGTTCCTGCAGGAGATCCCCGCCGAGCTGCTGCACTGGCG
>NZ_RRYE01000341.1 GCF_004010105.1 Microbacterium sp. CPCC 204701 | reverse complement strand
CGCGGTCGATCGCGAGCCCCAGCCGGTCGCGGAGCGCCGTCGCCGTCTGCCGCGACGGTGTCAGCACCAGGATCGTGTCGGGATCCAGTCCCGCCTCGACGAGGGCGGCGACCCGCGCGACGAGCGTCGCGGTCTTTCCCGAACCGGGCGCCCCGACGACGACTCCCGATGCCTCGGCCGGGAGCCCGACGACGGCCCTCTGCGCGGCATCCGGCGAGTACGTCGAGGCTCGGTCCGGAGCCAGTCCCGCGTCAGCCAGCATGCACTCGAAGGTAGCGCGCGGGGACGACATCGGCGTCCACCCGGCCGCGGCGGCGCGTTCGCCCAGAGCGTTCCTGCCGGCGCGCGCAGACGGGCGGCGGCCCCGGTGGGGTGTCGTAGAGTTGCCATGCGCCCGGGGAGCCCTCAGCCTTTCGGCACACACACCGTCGCCCCGCGCAGGAGGTCAGTCACGTGGAGATCCGCATCGGCATCGCGAACACCGGACGCGAGCTCAACTTCGAGACGAACGAGCCGGCAGCCGACGTCAAGAAGTCCATCGCCGCCGCACTCGACGCCGGTGCCACGCACGTCACCTTCGCAGACGCGAAGGGCAACTCCTACATCGTCCCCACCGCGGGACTGGCCTACATCGAGCTGGGCACCGAGGAGTCGCGCCGCGTGGGCTTCGTGGCCTGAGCCGACGACCATGCAGATCCTGCTCGCGTTCATCATCGGCGCCGTCATCGGCGTCGGCATCCACTTCCAGCTCCACCAGCGCCTGTCGCGCGGCGTGGTGCTCGCGCCCGTGATCGGCGCGGTGTCGGCCGGGCTCGCCTGGACGATCCTCACGTGGCTGGGCATCGGGGTCGACACCCCGTGGCCGTGGCTGGCCGCGCTCGTGGTCCCGATCGTCGTCACGTATCCGGCGATCCTCCTCACCTCGCGCCTCCGCCTGGCCCACGATGCTCGCGAGCGCGAGCGCCTCGGAATCGGCTGACCCCTCCGGCCACCGGCGGAACGCGCCGCGCGTCAGGCGGCGAGGCCCATCGCGTCCATGCGGCGCGAGTGCGCGGCCATCAGCTCGGTGAACACCGGCTCGACCTTCTCATGCGCCGTCCCCAGCGTCGTCGGACGCAGCGCGGCGCGCGCGATGAGGAGCGTGTCGCCCACGAGCCGCCGCCCCCACAGCGCGAGAAGCGACTTGAGCTCGAGATCGCCGGAGATGGCGAGCGCGATGAGGTCGACGATGGCCTGACGGTCGTCGTCGGCCTGGAGGATCTGCGCCACCCGGTCGCCGGTCTCGCCGTAGCTGGCCGAGAGCGCGAGGTAGAAGTCGTCGAGCATGCCGGCCGTGATGTGCACCGACAGCATGGTCTCCTGCGGTCGGACGCCGTGCGTCGCCGTGCGGAAGGCGTCGAGGGGCTCGCGGAACGGCGCCATGACGGCAGTCGGGTCGTCGCCGCGCTCGCGAATGAGCGCGACGAGCGCCTCGTGCTTGGTGAGCGCCGCGCCCGCGGCGCGCGAGACGGCCTCCTTCTCGGCGAGCTCGGGGGTCGTCTGGATGAGCTCGCTCAGTGTCTCGAAGAACCCAAGCTGGAGGTAGGCGGCCTGACCGAGGAACGTGTCGATGTCGGGCGCGAGCTCTTCGAAGTCGACGCGATTCGCGCCGTTCAACTCGTCGCGCGAGCGGAGCTGGAGCTTGCGCCCCCGCTCGCGCCGCTGCCAGAACCACCTCACCACGCTTGACAGCCTAAGGCGTCCGGTATCGTGGGACCCGGCCCCGGCGTCGGATCGGGGCGCCCGCGCCTGTGGCTGAGAGAAGGGCGTGGATCGCACTCCCGCCCGCGCAGGGGCATTCGTCACCGCGCCAGGGCACGGACCAGGCAGCATCTCACTGCCGGACAGGCTTACATCGTGACGACCTTCGCCGACCTCGGCGTCGATCAGGACATCGTCGACACGCTCTCCGCAAAGGGCATCATCGACGCGTTCCCCATCCAGGAGCAGACCATCCCCCTCGGCCTTCCCGGTCAGGACATCATCGGGCAGGCCAAGACCGGAACGGGCAAGACGTTCGGCTTCGGCATCCCCGTCGTCCAGCGCCTGGGCGCCGCTCCGGCACACGGCGTGAAGGCGCTCATCGTGGTGCCGACGCGCGAGCTCGCCGTGCAGGTATACGAAGACATGGACATGCTGACCTCGAACCGCTCGACGAGCGTGGTGGCCATCTACGGCGGCAAGGCGTACGAGGGGCAGATCGATCAGCTGAAGGCCGGCGCCCAGATCGTCGTCGGAACACCGGGCCGCCTCATCGACCTCAGCAACCAGCGCCTGCTGGATCTGTCGAACGCGACCGAGGTCGTGCTCGACGAAGCCGACAAGATGCTCGACCTCGGGTTCCTGCCCGACATCGAGAAGATCTTCTCGAAGCTGCCGGCCGTGCGCCACACGCAGCTGTTCTCGGCCACGATGCCCGGGCCGATCGTCGCCCTCGCGCGCCGGTTCATGTCGAACCCGATCCACATCCGCGCCAACGACCCCGACGAGGGCCTCACGCAGGCGAACATCCGCCACCTGGTCTACCGTGCGCATTCGCTCGACAAGGACGAGGTCATCGCGCGCATCCTGCAGTCCGACGGTCGCGGCAAGACGGTGATCTTCACGCGCACCAAGCGCGCGGCGCAGAAGCTCGTCGACGAGCTCAACGACCGCGGGTTCAACGCGGGCGCCGTCCACGGCGACATGAGCCAGGAGGCGCGCGAGCGTTCGATGGCCGGGTTCAAGGCCGGCAAGAAGGACGTGCTGATAGCGACGGACGTCGCGGCGCGCGGCATCGACGTGGACGACGTCACGCACGTGATCAACCACACGATCCCCGACGACGAGAAGGCCTACCTGCACCGCGCCGGCCGCACCGGACGCGCCGGCAAGACCGGCATCGCCGTGACGTTCGTGGACTGGGACGACCTCCACAAGTGGGCCCTCATCAACCGGGCTCTCGAGTTCGGCCAGCCCGAGCCCGTCGAGACGTACTCGTCGAGCCCCCACCTCTACACCGACCTGGACATCCCCGCGGGGACGAAGGGCCGCATCGCGACCGCGCCGAAGACCCAGGCGGTCCGCGTCCAGCCCGAGAGGGCGACGGATGCCGCGGCCGAGGCTGCGACAGCCGGCCCGGCGCGCAGCCG
>NZ_RRYE01000340.1 GCF_004010105.1 Microbacterium sp. CPCC 204701 | reverse complement strand
AAGGCCCCTGCGCCCGCTCCGCGCGACTCGGGCACCGCGCGCGCAGCATCCGGGCGGGCGGGGGCCGCCGTGACCGCCCCGACGACCGGGATCACCGCCACCCGGACGCCGCTGAAGGGCTGGGGCCTGTGGCGCGCGTGGCCGGGCAACATCGCCACCCTCTGGCGTCGCTCGCTGCGCTTTCGGACGATCCTGGTGACCCTCGGGCTCACTGCGTTCGCGGTGCTCGTGGCGTGCGTGTGGATGGCCCTCGCGATTCAGAACGACCTCTTCGCCTCGCGCAAGGACCAGGTCCTCGATGATGCCTCCCAGGCCCGTGCGGCCGCGCAGGCGATCCTCGACGCCGCAGTGCAGAGCGACGGCCAGCTGCAGAACGTCATGATCTCGGCGATGCGCACGCTGGACGAGCGGTCCTCGGCAGGACTGGTCGCGGCGTTCCGCATCGGGCCGCCGGTGCCCGACGCGCCGCAGAACTTCAGCTCCGACCCGACCGCGATCGATGACGTGCTCGGCGAAGGCCTGCGCACCAGCGTCCGCGAGAATCCTGACTGGCAGTTCTGGCAGTCCATCGCCCTGCCCACCGACGACGATGAGGCGGTGCCGGGCATCCTCGTGGGCCAGCAGCTCGAGGTGCCGGGCGTCGCGTCGTACGAGCTGTATCTGGGTTACGACCTGTCGAACGCACCGCAGACGCTCGGGTTCGTGCAGGGCACGCTGTGGATCGTCGGCATCGGGCTGGTGCTGCTCATCAGCGGCATCGCGTGGTTCGTGCTGCGCTCGGTGACGACCCCGGTCGGCGAAGCGGCCGACACCAGCGCGCGCCTCGCCGCGGGGGATCTCGGGGTGCGACTGCCGGTGCGCGGCGAGGACGAGCTGGCCACCCTCGGGCGTTCGTTCAACGCGATGGCCGACAGCATCGAGTCGCAGATCAAGGAGCTCGCCGACCTGTCGCTCGTGCAGCAGCGATTCGTATCGGACGTCTCGCACGAGCTGCGCACGCCGCTGACCACCATCCGCCTCGCCGCCGACATGATCAACGACCAGCGCGAGGACTTCGACCCCGCGACCGCGCGCGCCGCCGAACTGCTCAACGCGCAGGTGCAGCGGTTCGAGGTGCTGCTCACCGACCTCCTCGAGATCAGTCGCTACGACGCCGGTTCGGTGCAGCTCGAGCTGGAGCCGACGAGCCTCGCACACCTCGCCGAAGATGTCATCGCGTCGATGCATCAGCTCGCCGAGCAGCACGGCTCGGATGTGCGGCTGGTGGCTCCGGGCGGGTACACGCCGGTCGACATGGATCCCAGGCGGGTGCGGCGCATCGTGCGCAATCTCCTCGGCAACGCCATCGAGCACGGCGAGGGGCGTCCGATCGTCGTCACCGTCGACAGCAATCAGCAGGCGGTCGCGATCGGGGTGCGCGACTACGGACTCGGCATGACCGCCGACGACGCGGAGCGGGTGTTCGACCGCTTCTGGCGCGCCGACCCGTCGCGCAAGCGCACGATCGGCGGCACGGGGCTCGGCCTTTCGATCGCGCTCGGCGACGCGAAGCTGCACGGCGGGGAGCTCACGGTGTGGTCTGAGGTCGGGCGCGGCACCAACTTCGTGCTCACGCTGCCGCGGAGCAGCGTGGCGCTGAGCGGGCCCTCCCCGCTGCCCCTCGACCCGGGCGAGGATTCGACGGCGCCCGCCGACGAGCTCGGACTGACTCAGCCGCTCGAGGTGCCGTATGCGACACCGGCCCGCGACATCCGCGTGCCGGATGCATCGGACCGCGAAGGTGCGTCATGACCCCGCGCCGCGGCATCCTGGCCGCCGTCGTGATCCTGTGCGCCCTGGTCCTCACGGCGTGCGGCGGGTTCCCCACGAGCGGACCGGTCGAGTACGGCGAGGAGACCGGCGCTGCCGGCGACGAGTCTCAGAACTTCGTCTTCCTCCCGAACCTGCCGCAGCCGGGCGCGTCGCCCTCCGAGATCGTGGAGGGATTCATCAACGCCGGCACGGGACCCGGGATCGACGGCGGGTGGGCCACCGCACGCGAGTTCCTGGCGCCCGAGCTCCGCCGCGAGTGGGATCCCGAAGCCAGCGTCATCGTCGACATCGCCGCCAACCGCGCGTATTCCGAGTCCGAGGAGGACGCCGTCGAGTTCTCATACGACGCCGTCGCGCGCGTGGACGACCGCGGGGTGTACGAGCGGGCGGAGCTCGCAGAAGCCAGCCTGCCGTTCCGCCTCGAGCAGCAGCCGGACGGCGAGTGGCGCATCACCGAGGCGCCGGACGGGGTGGTGGTCGACAGCGACCAGTTCCCGCGCGTCTTCCACCGGTACCCGGTGATGTATTTCGACCCGACGTGGCAGTTCCTCGTGCCCGACAGCAGGTGGTTCCCACCCGGCAGCGCGGAACGGCGTATCACGCGCGCTCTGGTGAACCAGCCGCGGAGCGAGTGGCTGGCGGCATCCGTCGTCACCGCCTTCCCCGTCGGCGTCACAGCGGCCGTGGCGCTCAACGACGGCGGCGTCGCGCAGGTCGAGCTGACCGAGGACGCCGCCGGCGCCGGTCGCGAGGCGCTCGACCGCATGCTGACGCAGCTCGAGGCGAGCCTCGCGTCGGCGGGCGTGCTCGACGTCGAGATGTTCGCCGGCACGACGCCATTGAGCGCCGAGCGCGTGGTCACACGGACGATGCGGTTGCCTGCGTCGCCGCTGGTGTCCACCGAGGCGGGCTTCGGGTTCATCGTGGGCGACGAGGTCGAGCCGGTCCCGGGTCTGACAGAAGCTGTGGCCGAGAGCGAGCCAGTGGCGATCCAGGTCGCCCCCGATCGCGACCTCGCGGCGGCGCGCCTGGGCAGCGGGCAGGTCGTCCGTCTCCACGCCGACGGCGCCGAGGTCGAGCCGCTGGATGACCGTCCCGGGCTCGTCGATCCGACCGTCGACCCCGGGGGGAATGTCTGGAGCGTTGCGCGCGACCAGCCCGCGGCACTGCGCGTCTACCTGAGGTCGGGCGAGATGCGCGAGGTCGCCGACGCATGGCCAGGGGCGACCGCCATCAGCGCGATGGCGCTGTCGCGCGACGGGACGCGGCTGGCCGCGACGGTCACCGCGGGCGGGCGGACCATGCTGTGGGTGGCCGGCGTCCTGCGCGACGCCGACGGGCTGCCGATCGCACTCGGCACG
>NZ_RRYE01000034.1 GCF_004010105.1 Microbacterium sp. CPCC 204701 | reverse complement strand
TCCGCCGTCGACGCCGACGCTGCGGTCGACGCCGTCGAGGCAGCGGTCGCCGACGCGGTTGTCACCGACGCCGCCGAGCCGTCGGACGCCGACAAGTAACGGGTCTCCTCCACTGCAACGCCTCGGCAGGGTCGCGACGCGGCCCCGCCGAGGCATCCCGGAATCATCACAATCAAGGAGCCGCCACCCATGGCAAACTTCACGATCGCCGACATCAAGGCGCTGCGCGAGCAGCTCGGCACGGGAATGGTCGACACCAAGAAGGCGCTCGAGGAGGCCGACGGCGACCTCGAGAAGGCCGTTGAGATCCTGCGCCTGAAGGGCGCGAAGGGCAACGCCAAGCGCGCCGACCGCTCCACGAGCGAGGGCCTGGTCGCCGCCAAGGAGCAGGACGGCAAGGTCACGATCATCGAGCTCAACACCGAGACCGACTTCGTCGCCAAGAACGAGCGCTTCCTCGCCCTCGCCGAGAGGGTGCTCGATGCCGCCGCTGCGGCAGGCGTGGACTCCGCCGAGGCGGCCCTGGCCGCTCCGGCAGGCGACCGGACCGTCGCCGAGCTCATCTCGGACGAGGCCGCGATCATCGGCGAGAAGGTCGAGCTGCGCCGCGTGCGCACGCTCTCGGGCGACAAGTTCGAGATCTACCTGCACAAGACCAGCAAGGACCTGCCGCCGCAGGTCGGTGTCGTCCTCGCCTACTCGGGCGACGACGCCGAGACCGCTCGCAGCCTCGCGCAGCACATCTCGTTCGCGAACCCGACCTACCTCTCGCGCGACGAGGTCCCCGAGGGGGAGGTCGACAAGGAGCGCGAGATCGTCACCGAGATCTCGCGCAACGAGGGCAAGCCGGAGGCCGCCCTCCCGAAGATCGTCGAGGGTCGCGTCAACGCGTTCTTCAAGCAGGTGGCGCTCCTCGACCAGGACTACGCGAAGGACAACAAGCTCTCCGTCGCCAAGGTCGCCCAGGATGCCGGTCTGACCCTGACGGGCTTCGCCCGATTCAAGGTCGGCGCCTGACAGGCAGAGAAGGCCCGCACCGCTCACGGTGCGGGCCTTTTCTCATGCCCTTCGGTAGTTTGTCGTCAACGAGAGGATCGTCGTGATCAATGAGAACACCGGGCGCCGCCGCGTCCTCCTGAAGCTGTCGGGTGAGGCGTTCGGCGGAGGGCAGCTCGGGGTGAACCCCGATGTGGTCGGTCAGATCGCGCGCGAGATCGCTGCTGCGGTCGACCGCGTCGAGATCGCGGTGGTCGTCGGCGGTGGCAACTTCTTCCGCGGCGCCGAGCTGAGCCAGCGCGGCATGGACCGCGGGCGTGCCGACTACATGGGCATGCTCGGCACCGTCATGAACGCTCTCGCCCTGCAGGACTTCCTCGAGCAGGCCGGCGCGGCCACCCGCGTGCAGTCCGCCATCTCGATGACGCAGGTCGCCGAGCCGTACATCCCGCGCCGCGCGGAGCGCCATATGGAGAAGGGCCGCGTCGTCATCTTCGGCGCGGGCGCGGGACTGCCGTACTTCTCCACCGACACCGTCGCCGCCCAGCGCGCGCTCGAGATCGGCGCGCAGGAGGTCCTCGTCGCCAAGCACGGCGTGGACGGCGTCTACACGGCCGATCCGAAGAAGGATGCCTCGGCCACCCGCATCGACCGCATCACGTATCTCGACGCGCTGCAGCGGGGACTGAAGGTCGTCGACTCGACCGCGTTCAGCCTCTGCATGGACAACAAGATGGACATGCGGGTGTTCGGCATGGAGCCGGCGGGAAATGTGACCAAGGCCCTCCTCGGCGAATCCATCGGCACGCTCGTCACGGCCTGACCGCGTCGCCCCCAGTAGACTTGCCACGCCCCATCTACGCGAAGGAGACACTGTGATCGCGGACGTCTTGGCCGAGGCCGGAGCGCGCATGGACCGCGCCGTAGAGGCTGCGAAGGAGGACTTCGCGACGGTGCGCACCGGGCGGGCGAACCCGCAGCTGTTCCAGAAGATCCTCGTCGACTACTACGGCACCCCGACGCCGCTCGCGCAGCTCGCGTCGATCAACAATCCTGAAGCGCGCACCGTCATCGTCACGCCGTACGACAAGTCGGCGCTGAAGGCGATCGAGCAGGCGATCCGCGACCTCCCGAACCTCGGGGCGAACCCGACGAACGACGGCAGCATCGTCCGGGTGACGATGCCGGAGCTCACCGAGGAGCGTCGCAAGGAGTACGTCAAACTCGTGCGGTCGAAGGGCGAGGACGCGAAGGTGCACGTGCGCGGCATCCGTCGCAAGTCCAAGGACGACATCGACGCCCTCAAGGGCGAGGTCGGCGAGGACGAGCTCTCCCGTGCCGAGAAGGAACTCGATGCGCTCACGCGCGCGCACGTCGACGCGATCGACGACGCGCTCAAGCGCAAAGAGGCAGAGCTGCTCGAGGTCTGAGGTCAGGCGATGACCGACGACGCATCCGGCGAACCGGGGCACGATGGCGAAGGCGGGGCCAGCGCCCGGTCGCGCCGCAGTGCGCACCGCCGGGACGCGGAGCCCGCCGATCCCTCGCCTGCGTTCCAGTCCCATCTTCGCGCTGCGCGCAGCGAGTTCGAGAACCAGGTAGCCCAGGCGCGGGCCGAGTTCGACGAGGCGAACGAGCGAATCAAGGCGCGGACCGGACGCAACCTGATCCTCGCCATCCTGATCGGTCTCGCGATCGGCGCCGTGCTGGTGGGGTCGCTCATCTTCGTGAAGTGGGCGTTCCTCGTGTTCGCGCTCGCGGCGGTGCTCCTCGCGGTCTTCGAGTTCTCCCGCGCCGTCACGGCGGCCGGACGCCGCGTCGATGTCGCGCCGCAGCTGGTCGCGGGGGCGATCGTCCTGGTGTCGGCGTACTTCGTGGACGCGTGGATGCTGTGGGTCGTGCTGTTCGTGGCGCTGGCGATCGTGGTGGTGTGGCGCCTGGTCGCGCAGATGGCGTCGGGCGATGGGCGCACGTACGGCCTCGTCCTCGGCGACGTGCTGATCTCCGCGTTCATCCAGCTCTACGTCGTGTTCCTCGCGAGCCTGTGCATCGTGCTGCTCAGCCGCGACGGCGGCGAGTGGTGGGTGCTGGCGTTCATCATCGTCGCGGTCGCGGTCGACACCGGAGCGTACATCGCGGGCATCAGCGTCGGCCGCCACCGGATGGCGCCCCGCATCAGCCCGAACAAGACCTGGGAGGGCTTCGCGGGCGCCGCCGTCGCCGCCGTCCTCGTCGGCGTGCTCGTCGGCAGATTCATGCTCGGGCTCGACTGGTGGATGGGTGCCGTCCTCGGCGCGGCGATCCTCGCCACGGCCACCGCCGGCGATCTGGGAGAATCGATGATCAAGCGCGACCTCGGCATCAAGGACATGAGCTCTTGGCTGCCGGGTCATGGCGGTGTGCTGGACCGGCTCGACTCCATCCTGCCGTCGGCCGTCGCCGCGCTGACCCTCTACTACCTCTTCACTCCCTTGGTGGCATCATGACGGCATCCGAAGCCGCACCCCGCGCATCCTTCCCCGAGACGCGCGGGCGCGAGAAGGGCTACGACAAGGCCGCGGTCGACGACCTGCTGGCCCAGGCCCGCGTCGCGTTCGAGAACGGGGACCTGACGATGACGTCGGCCGACATCCGCAAGGCAGCGTTCCCGCTGGTCAAGCACGGGTACTCGGTTGCGTCGGTCGATGCCGCCCTCGGTCGCATCGAGGACGCGTTCGCGGCGCGCGAGCGTACGACCGCGGTGGCGCAGGTGGGCGTCCAGGCTTGGGTCGGGCACACGCGGGAGTCGGCGCAGGAGGTGCTCGATCGGCTCTCGCGACCGCGCAAGGAGCGCTTCGACCGGGTGTCGGCGCTGCGTTACGGGTATCGGATCGACGAGGTGGATCTCGTCTCCGACAAGGTCTCGCGCTACCTTGAGACCGGCGACGCGCTGACCGTCGAGCAGGTACGTGCCGTGGCATTCCGGATGCAGCGCGGGGGCTACCGCGAGACGCAGGTGGACGCCGTGCTCGACGCCGTCGTCGAGATCATGCTCGCGGTGAAATGACGCCCACCGAGGGCGTGAGGATGGCACCGGCACGGGGGCATGGCTAGAATCGGGACACTGTGACTTCCGGAACCGAACTGACCCCGACACGGCGTTCGCGCCGTCAGGACGTGTCGATTCGACCGGCGATCCGCACCGCGACCCCAGCGCGTCCGGTGCAGAGGGTGCCCCGCTGGTCACGCCGACGCAGCGTGATGGGCGTCTTCGCCGCATTCGCGGCGGTGGGCTTCGCGGCGGCGTACATCGGCCCCGCCGGGCTCGCGATGACGCAGGCGAGCGCCGGGGAGCCTGTCGCGGTCTCGCTCTACGCCAGTTCGCTCGGCGACGTGCAGTCGATTGCCGGCGACCCCGCGGCCGGACCCGTCGAGGCCGACGATCTCGGCCGGGGCGGCTACTCGGTGTTCGTCAAGCCGAAGCCCACGCCCACAGTGGAGCCGAAGGCCACGTCGAAGGGCGGGGGCTGGCGTCCGCCCTTCGTGACCCCGGATCCCGGCACCGCCCAGGGGATCGCCTACGATATGGTGCTCGCGCGCGGGTGGGGCGACGATCAGTTCGCGTGTCTCGTGGCGCTGTGGAACAAGGAATCCGGCTGGCGAGTCAACGCCTACAACGCCTCCAGCGGCGCGTACGGCATCCCGCAGTCGCTCCCCGGCTCGAAGATGGCCACCGCGGGAGCCGACTGGGAGACCAACCCGGCGACGCAGATCACGTGGGGCCTGGGCTACATCGGCGGCCGCTACGGCTCGCCGTGCGGCGCCTGGGACCACTCGCAGCGGGTCGGCTGGTACTGATCCATGCCGCGGTCGCACCGCCGCCGCCCGGATCCGCGCGGCGACGACTCGTTCGAGCGCCTCTTGGCGGGCTGGAAGCGCACCGAGGTGCGCCGGGGCGTGGAGTGGACGGTTCAGCCGGTCTCTCCCGCGCAGGCGGCGAAGAGCTACATCTGCCCCGGATGCGGCAGTCAGATCGATGCCGGCGTCGCGCACCTCGTCGCGTGGCGAGCGGATGGCGTGCTAGGCGACGCCGCCGACCTGGCGGCGCGCCGACACTGGCATCAGCATTGCTGGAAGGTTGCGTGACATGGAGATCCGAGGACCGATGCTGCTTCCTGCCCGCCGGGAAGACATCGAGCTCGCGACGCTCGATGGGCTGACGCTGGTCGGGGAGCTCGCACTGCCCGAGGATGGCGACCCGGTCGCGACCCTGGTGACGCTGCATCCGTTGCCCACCGCGGGCGGCTTCATGGACTCGCACATCCTGCGGAAGGCCGCGGGACGCCTGCCCGCACTGGCGGACCTCGCGGTCCTCCGCTTCAACACGCGCGGCACCACGTCGCCGCGAGGCACGAGCGAGGGCACCTTCGACGGCGGGCGCGCGGAGGCGTTCGACGTCGCCGCCGCGATGGACCTCGTGCGCGAGCGGGGCCTGCCGCGCCCGTGGCTCGTCGGATGGTCGTTCGGCACCGAGCTGGCGTTGAAGTACGGGCGCGACCACCCTGTCGAAGGCGCCGTGCTGCTGTCGCCGCCGCTGCATCGCACGACCGACGCCGAGGTCGCGGCGTGGGCGGGCGATCCGCGCCGCCTCGTCGTGCTCGTGCCCGAGTTCGACGACTACCTGCGACCGGAGGCCGCCGCCGAGCGCTTCGCGAGCGTGCCGGACGCGGTGCTGATACCGGTCGAGGGCGGGAAGCACCTCTGGGTGGGCGAGAACCAGACACGCCGCGTCCTCACCGAGATCGTCGCTGCCATCAACACCGACGCGCTGCCGCTGGCATCCGAGTGGGACGGATCGGTCGTCCCGGAGGGGTGATCATCTCTCGTTCTGCCGCGGGATGACGACCTGGCGGAAGATGATCAGAACGCTCGCGGCCACCGGGATGGCGACGAGTGCGCCGAGCAGGCCCAGCAGCGACCCGCCCGCGAGGGCGGCGATCACGACGACCGCGCCGGGCACCGCGACGGCGCGCCCCATGATCCGCGGCGAGATGATGTACGCCTCGATCTGCATGTAGATCAGGTAGTAGATCGCGGCGATGAGGGCCGTGGCGGGAGAGCCGAGACCCGGGATCAGGCACGTCAGCACGATGATCGTCGAGCCGGTGAGTGTCCCGACGAGGGGGATCAGCGAGAAGAAGAACGCGATGACGGCGAGCACGGCGGGGAACGGCGCGTCGATGATCGAGAGGAAGATCGCGCTCAGCACGCCGTTGATCACGCCGAGGGTCACCTGACCGATGACGTAGTAGCCGACCGAGTCGGTGATCTGCTCGCCGAGATCCATGAAGCGAGCGCGCTTCGACGCGGGGACCAGCTGGTACACCGAACGCTTGAGGCTCGGCGTCGAGGCGGTGAAGTAGATCGTCAGGATCAGCACGATGAAGGCGCCTGCGAACCCCGCCACGAGAGCGCCGATGATCGCGATGATGCTGCCGCCGATCTCACCGCCGATCTGCCCGACGTCCAGCGAGTTGTACCAGTCCTCGATGTAGCCCCACACCTCGTCGACGTTGAGCGCCGGAAACACTGTGCGGATCCAGTCTTGGATGCCTCCGACGGGGTCGTCGAACATTCCGTCGTCGTAGAGCTCTTGGATGGCAGCGACCAGCTGTCCGATCTGCTGCACGATGATCGGCACGATCATGAGGACGATCCCGGCGAATGCGGCCAGCACACCGAGGATCGTCACGAGCACGGCGGCCCACCGGGGGAGCTTGCGGCGCTCGAGCCACGCGACGATCGGGTCGAGGCCCAATGACAGAAAGAGCGCCGTGCCGACATAGAGCAGGATCGTCTGGAGGTTCTGGATGCTTCCGATCAGCAGCAGCCCCAGCCCGACGCCGAGAGTTGCCAGCAGAGCCGTCCGGAACGGATTGTGCAGCTTCACGGCATCCCTCTCCCATCGGCGCACCGCCGATGTTGTGCGTGCTCCGTCAGAATAGTCATGATCGGCGTCCAGCCCGGGCAATGTCGCCTCCCGGGCCCCTTTCAGGTCGTGTTCGCTAGTCTGAAATGTCGAATCGAAGGGAGCGCGCGCTCTGCGCGTCCCGGGAAAGGTGAAATTTCGTGCGTTTCGTGTGGGCCGTGGCGGCATTCGTGCTGGCCACCGTGATGATCGGCGCGGGCCTTGCTCAGCGCACGATCTTCCAGGGACCCAGGACCGAGACCACCGCGATATCGGTCGAGGACGAGGCCCCGTTCCTCCTCATCGACGGCGCGGTGCTCAATCAGCTCCCCGGCACTCAGACCCTGCGCGCGCAGGGCGAGGGCGATATCTTCGCGTCGTACGGCCGCACCGCGGACATGCAGGCGTGGCTCGCGGGCTCCGAGTACAGCCACGTGTCGGTGACGGGCGCGGGCACGGTCACGACGACCCTCGTCGAGCCTGAGCCTGCCGAGCCCGCCGAGGGCGCGGCCGCTCCCGAGGCGACTCCCGCCCCTGCCGAGGGATCGACGGATGCCGCGACCGAGGGCGCGGCCGACCCCGAGGCGCAGCCCGGTCGCAGCCCCGTGGGCTCCGATCTGTGGCTCGACGAGTTCCAGCAGAGCGACATCCTCATCGCGCCGCTCCAGCTCCCTGACGAGATGAGCGTGCTCATCGCCGCGGACGGGACGGCTCCGGCGCCCAGCGCGGTCAGCGTCACGTGGCCGCTGCAGACGTCGACCCCGTGGGCTGGTCCGCTGGTCGTCGGCGGTGGCATCCTGATGGCCGTCGGCGTTCTCCTGTACATCCTCGGCATCCGTCACGCCCGGCGCTCGCGCGGACCCCGCCGCAAGGGTCTGCCCGTGCCGGTGACCGAGCCGATCGACATCGCGATCGACGATCCCGACAAGGGCGTGATCAGCTCGGGAGCACCGACCCGCCGAGCGTTGACCACAGGGCGCCGCGCGTTCGCGGTGGTGCCGGCGGTCGCGGTCTCGGCCCTGCTGTTCGCGGGCTGCTCATCCGACGCGTGGCCGCAGCTCGCTCCCACGCCGACCCCGACGCCGACGGAGACGGTCATCGCACCGGAGGGCCAGCACGCCCCCGCGGTGACCAAGGCCCAGGCCGAGCGCATCCTCTCGCGCATCGCCGAGACCGTCGCGGAAGCCGACGCGGCCCTGAACGGCGACCTGGCCTCAACGCGCCTGGAAGGCGCCGCGCTGGCCGCCCGCGACACGAACTACAAGCTGCGCTCGGCGATCGCCGAGTACCAGGTGCCTGCGCCCATCGTCGCGAAGCCGCTCGAGATCATTCTGCCCGAGGCGCGCAACGGCTGGCCTCGGTCGGTGATCGCGGTGGCCGACGACGACGAGTCGAAGACGTCGAGCATCATGCTGATGACGCAGCACGATGTCTGGTCGGATTACAAGCTGTCGTACATCGGGAGCCTCGAGGCGTCGACGTCGCTGCCGAAGCTGGCGCCCGCGTACATCGGAGCGCCGCAGGTCGAACCGGACTCGCCGTTCCTCCTGCTGCCGCCCGAACAGATCGCCGCCGCCTACACGGACGTCATCAACAAGGGCGAGGAGAGCGAGTTCCACGAGCTCTTCGACGCCGAGAGCGACCAGCTGCGTGCGAGCATCGCCGCGGACCGCCAGCGTCGCCTCGACGAGTTCAACGCGACGGCCGCCTCGACGGGCAGCCTCGAGTTCGGGGCGACTCCGGGGATCGAGGCGCCGTTCGCGCTGCAGACGGTCGAGAGCGGCGCGATCGTGGCCGTGAACATCCACGAGCTCGACACGGTGAAGCCGACCAACGCGGATGCTGTGATCAAGCTCGACAACAACACGACCGTGAAGACGCTGTCGGGCGCCGACCAGTCGGCCAGCGGGTTCGTGACAACGTTCAGCGACCAGGTGTTCTTCTATGTCCCCGGCCCGGGGTCGGATGAGAAGATCCGGCTTCTGGCCTACTCCTCCGACATCCTCGACGCGAAGGTGATCAAGTGAGCGATCCGACTCTCGGTGCCGCGCTGCGTGGCGCGGTCGATCTGTCCACTCTGCGGAACCGCCCGGCCGACGCGCCGGCGGGGACGGATGCCGCCGAGCCCGGCTCGGGCGTCGCCGTGCCGTCTCTGGTGATGGACGTCACCGACGAGACGTTCGCTCAGGTGCTCGAGCTGTCGCGCACCGTTCCCGTCGTCGTCGACCTGTGGGCCGAGTGGTGCGGGCCGTGCAAGCAGCTCAGCCCCATTCTGGAGCGCGTGGTGACCGAGCTCGACGGGCGGCTCGTGCTGGCGAAGGTGGACGTCGACGCCAACCCGCAGCTCTCGCAGGCATTCCGCGCCCAGTCGATCCCGATGGTGGTGGCGCTCGTCGGCGGCCAGCCGGTGCCGCTGTTCACCGGTGCCGTCCCCGAGCAGCAGGTCCGCGACGTGTTCGCTCAGCTGCTGCAGCTGGCGGCGCAGAACGGCGTGACCGGCTCGGTGACAGTCGACGGCGAGCCCGCGCCCGAGGAGCCGGCCGAGCCGCCGCTGCCCCCGCTGCACGCCGAGGCGTTCGAGGCGATCGAATCCGGCGACTACGCGCGCGCCATCGAGGCGTACGATAAGGCGCTCGCCGAGAACCCGCGCGACGCGGAGGCGCGTGCCGGTCTCGGCCAGGTCCGCCTGCTCGACCGCGTGCAGGGCGTCGATTTGCAGGAGGCCCGTGCGGCCGCCGCCGCGGCGCCGACGGGTGTCGACGCGCAGCTCACGGTGGCCGACCTGGATCTCGCCGGCGGTCACGTCGACGACGCCTTCGGCCGCCTGCTGGACCTGTTCGCGCAACTTCCGGTCGACGACCGTGCACCGGTGCGCGAGCGCCTGCTCGAGCTGTTCGCGCTCGTCGGCGACACCGATCCGCGCGTCATCGCGGCGCGCGGACGCCTCGCTTCGCTGCTGTTCTGACGCGGATTCGCTGACAACCGCTCCGGCAGGGGCCGGTCAGCCGCGGGTCGGCGACGGGATGTGCGCCTCCGGGTCGTGGCGGAGCCACAGCACGCCCAGGGGCGGCAGCACGAGCGATGCGCGACCGCCGTCGCCGGCGTGCACGACCCCCATGTTGCCGGCGCCCGACCCGCCGTACTCGCGTGCGTCGGTGTTGAGGATCTCGTGCCACACGCCGCGCGCGGGGAGATCGAGCTGATAGGCGCTGATCGGCGAGCCCGAGAAGTTGGCTGCGACGACGACGGCGTTGCCGTGCCAGTCCCGCCGCGCGAAGGCGACGACGTTCGGGTCCCACGCCGGCGCCCCGAGGCGCGTGAAGGCGGCGCTGTCGCTGTCGCGCGCCCACAGCGCCGAGTGGTCGCGGTAGACCCGGTTGAGTGCCGCGACGAACCCGTGGAGCTGGGCGTGGGCGGGCTGATCCAGCAGCCACCAGTCGAGCGAGCGCGCCTCGGACCACTCCGAGAGCTGGCCGAACTCCTGACCCATGAACAGCAGCTGCTTTCCCGGGTGACCCCACATATACGCCAGGAACGACCGCATGTTCGCAAGCTTCTGCCAGTGGTCGCCCGGCATGCGCGAGAAGAGACTGCCCTTGCCGTGCACGACCTCGTCGTGGCTGATCGGCAGCAGGTAGTTCTCGCTGAAGGCGTAGACGAACGAGAACGACAGCTCGCCCTCGTGGTGCGAGCGGTAGAGCGGGTCCCGCTTGATGTACTGCAGCGAGTCGTTCATCCAGCCCATGTTCCACTTGAACCCGAAGCCGAGGCCCGCGTGGTTCGTCGGCGCGGTCACGCCCGGAAAGCTGGTGGACTCCTCGGCGATCATCGCGATGCCGGGGTAGCGCTTGTACGCGGTCGCGTTGACCTCCTGCAGGAAGTGGATCGCCTCGAGGTTCTCCCGCCCGCCGTGGACGTTCGGCATCCACTCGCCGTCCTCGCGCGAGTAGTCGAGGTAGAGCATGGACGCCACGGCATCCACGCGCAGTCCGTCGACGTGGAACTCCTCGAACCAGTAGAGCGCATTCGCGACGAGGAAGTTGCGCACCTCGCGGCGACCGTAGTCGAAGATGTACGTCCCCCAGTCGCGGTGCTCGCCGCGGCGGGGATCGCCGTGTTCGTAGAGCGGCTCGCCGTCGAAGCGCGCGAGGGCGAAAGCGTCCTTCGGGAAGTGCCCGGGCACCCAGTCCATGATCACGCCGATCCCGGCCTGGTGCAGGCGGTCGATGAGGTGGCGCAGGTCGTCGGGATGCCCGAAACGGCTGGTCGGCGCGTAGTACCCGGTGACCTGGTACCCCCACGAGCCGCCGAAGGGGTGCTCGGCGAGCGGAAGGAACTCGACGTGGGTGAAGCCCTGGGACGTGACGTACTCGACGAGCGGATCGGCCACCTCGCGATAGCCGAGCCCCTGGCGCCACGATCCGAGATGAAGCTCGTAGACCGACATCGGGCGCGAGACGGGGGTGGAGCGCGCGCGCTCTGCCATCCACGCCGAGTCGTGCCACCTGTACGACGACTGGACGACGACGGAGGCGGTCGCCGGCGGCACCTCGGCGAATCGGGCCATCGGGTCTGCTTTCAGCACCCACTCGCCGCGTCGGCTCAGCAGCTCGAACTTGTAGGTCGCGCCCGCACCGACGCCCGGCACGAACAGCTCCCAGACGCCGCTGCCACCCATCGACCGCATGGCATGGCCCGAACCGTCCCAGTCGTTGAAGTCGCCCACGACGCGCACGGCGCGCGCGTTCGGCGCCCACACCGCGAACGCGGTCCCCGCGACTCCGCCGTGCTCGCGCGCGTGCGCGCCCATCACGCGCCACAGCTCCTCGTGGCGGCCCTCGCCGATGAGATGGAGGTCGAGCTCGCCAAGCGTGGGGGCGTGCCGGTAGGGGTCGTCCGAGACGTGGTCCGGACCCTCCGGGTACGTCGTGACCAGCTGGTACGCGCGCAGCGCGCCGCCCCGCGAGCCCTCCCAGATGCCTCCGCGCACATGCTCGAGCGGAACCCGTGTGCCGTCGTCGAACACCGCCGTCACGCTGTGCGCGAGCGGCCGCCGCGCACGGATCGTCCACAGCGCGCCGCCCTCTCCGTCGCTGTCCGGATGGATGCCCAGGACCGCATGCGGATCGTGGTGCGAGCCTGCCGCGACGGCGTCGAGAACCTGGTCGGTGGGCGTCATCGCTGCTCCTTCACGTGGAGGATGTGCACCGGCTCGGTGAACGCGTCGAGCATCACGTAATTGTGATCGGACCACGTCCACCGGGCGCCGGTGACGAGATCCTCCACCTCGTACGGCTCGCCGGGCGCGACGCCCCAGACGCGCGTGTCGAGGTGCACCATGGTCTGGCGCACCGAATGCGGGTCGGTGTTGACCACCACGATGACGGTGTCGGCGCGCCCGTCCGGCGACACGGCGGCCTCGAGGTGCTTGGCGTACACGAGGATGGCGTCGTCGTCGCTCCAGTGGACCGAGAGGTTCCGCAGCTGACGCAGGGCGGGGTGTGCACGACGGATCTCGTTGAGCTGCGCGATATACGGCGCGAGCGAGTCGCCGCGCTCGACGGCGCCCGCCCAGTCGCGCAGCTTGTACTCGTACTTCTCGTTGTCGATGTTCTCTTCCGAACCCGGCCGGGCGACGTTCTCGTAGAGCTCGTAGCCGGCGTAGACGCCGTACGTGGGTGCCGCGGTCGCCGCGATCGCGGCACGGATCCGGTACGCGGGACGCCCGCCGAACTGCAGGTACTCGGTGAGGATGTCGGGGGTGTTGACGAAGAGGTTGGGCCGGAGGAAGTCGGCCGTGTCGTGCGCGAGGCCCGACAGGAAGTCCTCGAGCTCGGTCTTGGTGTTGCGCCACGTGAAGTACGTGTAGCTCTGCTGGAACCCTGCCGCCGCGAGCGACTGCAGCGGAGCCGGCCTGGTGAAGGCCTCTGCGAGGAACACGACGTCCGGATCCGCGGTGTTCACCTCGCGGATGAGCCACTCCCAGAACTGGAGCGGCTTGGTGTGGGGGTTGTCGACGCGGAACACCTTGACGCCCTGCGCGATCCAGTGCCTCACGACGCGCAGCACTTCGGCGCGGATCCCATCGGGGTCGTTGTCGAAGTTGACCGGATAGATGTCCTGGTACTTCTTGGGCGGGTTCTCGGCGTACGCGATCGAGCCGTCGGGGAGCGTCGTGAACCACTCCGGGTGCTCGGTCACCCACGGGTGATCCGGCGCCGCCTGCAAGGCGAGGTCGAGGGCCACCTCGATGCCCTCGGCGCGTGCCGCGCGGACGAAGGCCCGGAAGTCGGCCAGCGTGCCGAGGTCGGGGTGCACGGTGTCGTGACCGCCTGCCTCGGAGCCGATCGCCCAAGGCGAGCCGGGGTCGCCCGGCTGCGGATCGAGCGTGTTGTTGCGCCCCTTGCGGTTCTCGGTGCCGATGGGATGGATCGGAGGGAGGTACAGCACGTCGAAGCCCATCGCCGCGACCGCCGGCAGGCGCTTCATGGCGGTGCGGAACGTGCCGCTCTTGATCGTTCCGTCCTTGAGCCGCTTCGCACCCTCGGAGCGGGGGAAGAACTCGTACCAGGCGCCGACGCCGGCCCGCTCGCGTTCGACCAGCAGGTCGAGGTCGTCCCCGAGCGTGACGAGCGACATGAGCGGCCGCTCTCGGAAGTACTCGGCGATCGCAGGGTCCTCGACGGTCGCGAGCGCCTCGACGTCGTCGACGGTGGGGTCCCGCAGCAGTCGCGCCGCCCCGGCGAGGACGCCGCGCTGGGCGGCAGGCCGGGACTTCTCGGCACCGGCCCCATCGAACAGGACTGCTCCGAGCTCGCGCATGAGGGCGGCATCCACCCCCGCCGCGATCTTGAGCGAGGCAGCGTGCTCCCAGGTGGCGAAGTCGTCGGCGAACGCCTCGAAGCGGAAGCGCCAGACGCCCTGCTCGAGAAGGGCGACCTCGGCCTCCCACCGGTCGAACCCGTCCTCGAGCGCGACGAGGCGGTGCAGCGATTCGTCGCCCGACGGCGAGAACAGCCGCAGCTGCGCACCGATGCGATCGTGCCCCTCACGGAAGGCCGTGACGCGGAAGGGAACGACCTCGCCCTCGAAGGCCTTCGGGCGGTACGGGCCCCACGGAACGCTCGGCGACGGCAGCGCCTGCGGCACGCGCGGCGTGACCGTGTCGCGTTCGGACTGCCAGGGCCTGGCCGCTCGGACAGGGATGGCTGAGGCGCTTCGCCAGGGGCGGGAGCGCATCGAGCGCGTCGTCGTCACCACGTCTCGAACCTATCGCGACGCTGCGCAGCGCGACAGCGACGTGACCGGTCGCGCCGACTCATTCGGCGCGGAAGAGATGCATCGACGTGCCCGAGAGCGGGACGATGTCACCGGGGCGGAAGCTCGGCGTGTCGGTGCGCGGCGTCTCGTCCTCGCTCGACCAGAGCGACACGAAGCGCGTGACGTCGTCGATCTCGGGGAGCGTGACCTCAGTGGGCCGTTCGGTGCCGTGGACCATGAGGAGGATCCGGTTGAACGCCTCGAACTCCGGCGTCGATGCGGCGGCGTACTGGAGCGTGCGGTGCGCCGGATCGGTCCACCGCTCGATCGACATGGTCTCGCCGTTCTCGTCGTACCACTCCATGACGGATGCCGACGGCGTGTGCTCGCCGAGACGTGCGAAGCGGATGGGGCGCAGCGCGGGGTTCTCGCGGCGCAGCCGCAGGAGTTCGCGCACGTGCGCGTACAGATCGCACTGCCACGGCGCGTGCTCCCACGACAGCCAGGTCAGGGGCGAGTCGTGGCAGTAGGCGTTGTTGTTGCCGCGCTGCGAGCGCGCGAACTCGTCGCCGGCGGCGAGCATCGGAACCCCCGCCGACAGGAGCAGCGTGCCGAGAAGATTCCGCATCGCCTTGCGGCGGGTCGCCAGGATGCCCTCGTCGTCGGTCGGGCCCTCGGCGCCGTGGTTGAACGAGCGGTTGGTGTCGGCGCCGTCGCGGTTCTGCTCTCCGTTTCCGAGATTGTGCTTGACGTCGTAGCTCACCAGGTCGCGCAGCGTGAACCCGTCGTGGGCGGTGACGAAGTTGACGCCCGCGAGCGGCCCGCGCTCCGCGCTGAACGTGTTCGCCGATCCCGCGAGGCGCGTCGCGAACCCGCCGATGCCGACGGGCGACGTCGACGCGCGGCGCGCATAGTCGACGTCGCTGAGCCAGAAGTTGCGTACGCGGTCGCGGTAGCGGTCGTTCCACTCCGTCCAGCCGTCGCCGAAGTTGCCGGTCTGCCAGCCGCCCATCCCGACGTCCCAAGGCTCGGCGATCCTCTTCACGCCGGCGAGGACCGGATCCTCGACGATCGCGCGCAGCAGCGGGTGGTCGGGCGTGAAGGTGTCATGCGCATCGCGGCCGAGCGTGGCGGCGAGGTCGAACCGGAAGCCGTCGATCTGCACCTCCTCGGCCCAGTAGCGCAGCGAGTCGAGCACCAGGCGCGACGCGGCATCCGTCGACGTGTTCACCGAGTTGCCGCATCCGGTGACGTCGATGTAGGCGCCGTCGTCGTCCTGGCGGTAGTACGCGCGGTTGTCGATGCCGCGCAGGCTCGACCGCGGTCCGCCGATGCCCTCTTCGGAGGTGTGGTTGTAGACCACGTCCAGGATCACCTCGAGCCCGGCCTCGTGCAGCAGCCGCACCATTCCCTTGAACTCGCGCAGGACCGCCTCGGGGCCCTGGCGCTGCGCCTCCTCGGTGGCGTAGGCGGCATGGGGTGTGAAGAAGCTGACGCTGTTGTAGCCCCAGTAGTTGGCGAGCCCGTGCTGCAGCAGGCGGGGCTCGGTCGTGAACGCGTGGATCGGAAGCAGCTCGACACTCGTGACGCCGAGATCGAGGAAATGCTGCACCATCGCCGGGTGGGCAAGGCCGGCGTACGTGCCGCGCAGTGCCCCGGGAACGTCGGGGTGCCGCTTCGAGAGGCCCTTGAGATGACCTTCGTAGAGCACCGTGCGGTCCAGCGGCACGGCGGGCTTCGTGACGCCTCCCCAGTCGAACGAGCCGTCGACGACGACCGATCGCCAGCCGTCGTATCCGCTGCGCACGAGTCCGCGCGTGTACGGCTCGACCAGGAGCGTGCCGCGGTTGAAGGTGTTGCCGGGGCTCTGCGGTCCGTCGACGCGCACCGCGTATCGGGTGCCGGCGCGCAGCAGTGACGTCTCGACCTCCCAGACTCCGCCGCCGACGTCCGACAGCGGCACCGTGTCGGTGATCCAGTCCAGGTCGGTGTCGTCGAAGACCACGAGCTCGACCGAGTCCGCGGCGGAGGACCACACCCGCAGCGTCGCGCTGTGGGGCCCGAGGGTGACCCCCAACCGGTCCAACTCAGGGGTGAGAAGACCGAGGTCGGGGAGGGTCGCGGTGGCGGACTCCGGACGGGACATGCGGACTACGATAACCATGGCGTGAGTCGCGGGCGTTACGGGACTCGGTTCCGGAGACTCCGGAACTCGGATGCATCCGCGGGGCGATGCGCGAGGGAGGTCGGGATGACGGTGTATCTCGATCACGCGGCGACCACGCCGCTGCGTCCCGAGGCGCGGGACGCGTGGCTGGAGGCTGCCCAGAGCGTCGGGAACGCGTCGTCGATCCACGGGCCGGGTCAGCACGCGCGCCGCGTGCTGGAAGAGGCGCGCGAGCGACTCGCCGCCACGCTCGACTGCGATCCGATCGAAGTCGTGTTCACCTCGGGGGGGACCGAGGCGGTCAACCTCGCGGTCAAGGGGCTGTGGTGGGAGCGGACGACGGATGCCGACGCCGTGGTCCTGCCCGACGGGGAGCACCATGCGACCCTGGATGCCGTCGCGTGGCTCGCCGGGCAGGAAGCGAACGTGCGGGCCGTCGGCCTCGACGCCGTCGGCCGGATCGCCCCGGACGCGTTCGCCGCGGCCTTGCCCGGAGCTGCCCTGGCCACGGCGCTCGTCGCGAACAACGAGGTCGGCACCGTGAACGACGCGGCGGCACTGGCGGCAGCGGCGACGGATGCCGGGGTGCCGCTGCACCTGGACGCCGTCGCCGCGTTCGGCCATGTGC
>NZ_RRYE01000339.1 GCF_004010105.1 Microbacterium sp. CPCC 204701 | reverse complement strand
CGGCCGATCCCCACGAACACCGACCACACGCGGGCGCGGCGGCCGTCGCGCACGATGGTGAGAGGCTCGGCGCTGCGCAGCGCGCGCCACGCGGCGACGACGCCGCCCAGCCATTTGCCGAGCTGCGGAAGGTGCCGCTCGCGTTCGTCGATCAGCTCGGGGTAGGCACCGGCGGCCACCGCGTTGAGCGCCAGAACGGCCCGCTCGCCGTCGGCGGCGACCTCCATGGCGCTGACCTCGACCGTGTTCCCCGCCTGCAGGGCGTCGATGGCGGTGTCGACGTCGGTCAGGTCCGCCGACCGTGCGAAGTGATTGAACGTGCCGCCCGGCATGACCAGCAGCGGCCGCTCGTACCGCCGCGCGAGGTCGGCCATGCGCGACACCGAGCCGTCGCCGCCGTAGACACCGAGAATCGACGGCGCGGCATCCGTCTGCATCGCCGCCCGCACCGCGTCGGCGAGATCCTCGCCGTCGTCGAGCTCGTGCACGACGGCCTCGGGCAGCCGCTCCGCCAGGGTGACAGCAGGATCCGTTCGGATGACGGCGGTGCCCGACTGGGCGTTCCGCACGATGAACACGCCGCGACCTGTCGCCGCGGGCGACTCGGGCTGCTCGGAGAGCATGGGCAGAGCATACCTCGCCCACCGGCGCTGCCGGCCTTCACAGGCTTCGCAGAGTCGCGCGCACCTCGCACCGGGCCGCCGGTCTCCTGCGAGATTCGTGCCGATGTGCGAATTCCGTGACACGATCGTCCCGTGGGCCGATCCGGGGGCCGACACCCGGTCGGAGGCCGGCGTCGGAGTCCTGTACTCCCCCGACTTCACGCTCGGCACCGTCGACTTCCAGCCGATCGTCAACGTCGACAACGGCATGCTCGCGTCGGTGCTGGAGAACTTCCCCGCGGTGTCGGCCGGGAGCGTCACGCTCACGGGCAGCGGCGGACGCCCGCTGCGGGTACGGACGGCGCGAACTTCAAGGTCTACGGCTGGGTCACCCTCGGCATCCCGTACATGACGATCGACACCGCCCAGGTGCACCTCCCTAGGCGGGGAGGACCGGACGGTTCTCGTAGAAGGTCTGCAGCACCACGGTGGTGCGCGTGTTGACCGACGCGGCCGAGCGGATGTCGCGGATCAGCGACTCGAGATGGCGCGGGGTCGCAACCCGCACGAACAGGACGTAGCTCGCGTCGCCCGCGATCGAGTGGCACGCCTCGATCTCGGCGAGGTGCTCGAGCAGTTCGGGGGCGTTATCGGGCTGGGCGGGGTCCAGCGGCGTGATCTCGATGAACGCCGAGAGCGGCTTGCCGACGGCCTCGGCGTCGACGGTCGCACGGTAGCCGGTGATGACGCCGCGGGCCTCGAGCCGACGCAGGCGTGTCTGCACGGCCGATACCGAAAGGCCCACCGCCGCCGACAGCTCGGCCAGCGTGGCCCGCGCGTTGAGCGAGACCTCCTGCACGATGCGCTGATCGACAACATCCTCCATGCATGGAAGAATATCGGTGATCTGCGGCGTCTACCGTAAATGTTCCTGCTCGCAACCCTCTTCTCGAAGATCGGAGGTTCCCATGCCCGTGACCGCGCACAATGCGAAGTCCATCGTCGGAGAGCCCGAGGTCGTCGAGGACGCGCTCCGACGGGCTCAGGGGCCGGTCGCTGAGCCCGTCGAGGCGTCGCCGGCATGGCTGTCGCTCAAGCAGGCGGCGACGGCGCTTCAGGCTCTGCAGGTTCAGGACGGGTCGATCCCGGATGCCGCGGCCCACGACGCCGCGCGCGCACACGTCACCGCCATCACGGCGGCCATCGAAGAGCTCCGCCCGCGGTTCCCGCACGACGACGCCTATCTCGCGGCATCCGTCCGCGACTTCCGGCGCTGGACCGACGGCGGGTTCGGGGTGCCGGACTTCCTCGATTCGCTCGAGGCGTTCCAGCCTCAGCAGCACCGGATCGACGGCATCCGTCATCTCGTCGTGTTCCCGATGTACACCCAGAACGGGTCGCGCGCGCGCCACGTCGAGGCTGTGCTCGTCGAGGTGATCTGGCCCGAGTTCATCGCGCAGCTAGAGGCCGGCGACTATGGCAACAAGCTCTTCGTGTCACTGCGGTTCGTCGACTTCACGCCAGGGTACGACACGAACTCGGCCGTGCTGTTCCCCGAGACCGTCGCGATGCGTGAGATCCCTGCGTTCACATGGGGTGCGATCTTCCAGGACCGCGAGGCCGCCCGCTATCGCCGGGTCGTGCGGGCCGCCGCCGAGATCACGAAGCTCGAGCTGCCCGACGACGCCGCGCGCATGCTCGAGGACCAGGCGCTCACCGAGAAGACGTTCGTGATGTGGGACATCATCCACGACCGCACGCACATGCGCGGCGACCTGCCGTTCGACCCCTTCATGATCAAGCAGCGGATGCCGTACTTCCTGTACTCGCTGGAAGAGCTGCGGTGCGACCTCACGGCGTTCCGCGAGTGCGTCGCGATCCAGCAGCGGCTCGCCGTTCGACAGGCTCGGGCGCCGGAGGGCGAAGCACTGGACTCCGCCGAGGCCGAGATGCTCGAGCATGCGAAGCTCGTGCAGTACGCGGTGATCTTCGACCGCATCTTCCGTTTCGCGATCACCGGCTCGCGCGTGCGCAACTACGACGGGCTCGGTGGCCAGCTGCTGTTCGCGTGGCTGCATCAGCGCGGCGTGCTGCATTGGACCGATACGTCGCTCGCCTTCGAGTGGGACGAGGTGCCCGCCGCCGTGATCGCGCTGGGAGCGGCGATCGACGAGCTCTACTGGCGCTCGATCGACCGGCCCAAGACGGCGCACTGGCTCGCCGCGTACGACCTCATGCGTTCGGTGCTGACCCCGAACCCTGCGTCGGCGTGGGCGCGGGGACTCCCCGACGAGGTCCTCGCGGGCGCGCCGAAGGGTTACACCGACGCCGTGATGGACGACGAGTTCCCGCTGTCGATGTTCTACGAGGCGCTCGAGAAGAAGATGAAGCCCGTCATCGAGTCCACCGCGGGGATCACGGGGAAAGATGCGTGACGGCGTCTCGTCTGGCTTCGCTCGCGGGGCGACAGGGGGGCCGGTCGCCCCGCGAGCGAGAAGCGAGCGAGACGAAACGCCAGGAGTGAGCGGCAGGCTCGTGCTCATCGCGGGCGCGACGAGCGCGTCCGGCCTCGCGGCGGCCCGTG
>NZ_RRYE01000338.1 GCF_004010105.1 Microbacterium sp. CPCC 204701 | reverse complement strand
GGGCACGCCCTGACCGCGGTAGTCGTCGACGAGCCGCAGCGACTCGAGCAGCTCGCCCGCGCCCTCGACGAGCGCAGCGCGCACCTCGGCCGCGGGAACGTCGGCGCCGACGACCAGCGACACGTCCTGCGTCGCGGCCGGGAGGCCCGACAGCGACGCGGCCACCACCTTCTCGCCCGCGAGCGAGAGAACGAGGTCGAGGTCGAGCTCGGCGACGATCACGCGACCGGGGAGGTCCGCGGCCTCGGCCACCGCCGGCAGGAGTTCACCGACGTAGCCCACCTCGGTGCTGCCCACCGACAGCACGCCGGTGCGTCCCGGGTGCAGCGCTGCGCGCCGGCCCTGAGCCACCTCGACGGCGACGCCTGCGGCGGCGGCGATCGTGCGCACGGCGTCCAGCGCGTCCGACAGCCCGGTGACGACCGCTTCGACGCCCGGCTGCTTCGCGACGAGGCTGCCGGTCAGCAGCACGGCCACGTGACGGTGCTGCGGCGGGATCGACGCGTCGAGCTCGGCGAGTGTCGCGGCATCCGGACGCACCGCCAGCGGCGGCACATGCGACGTGCCGTACTGCACGCCCGGCTCCGGAAGGAACACGACCCCGGTCTCGAAGAGCGCGAGATCGGTGAATCCGCGCGAGACATTGCGGTGCGCCACCTGCAGCAGCCCGGGAATCAGCGAGCGGCGCAGGAACGGCGCCTGCCCGTCGAGCGGGTTGGCGAGCTTGACGCTCGGCAGGTGCTCGCCCGACGCCGAGCCGTGGAGGTCGTTGTACTCCTCGGTCGTGAAGCCGAACGACGGCGTCTCGACGTAGCCGGCAGCGGCGAGCGCGTTCGCGACGCGACGGCGGCCCTGCTGCGCGGCGGTCAGGCCGCGGCCGGACGGAGGCAGCGGCAGCACCGAGGGGATGCGGTCGTAGCCCTCGATGCGGGCGACCTCCTCGGCGAGCGTCCACTTGTCGGTGAGGTCGGGACGCCACGACGGCGGGATGACGTGCCATCCGGCGGCGTCGTCCTCGTTGGGCACGACCTCGCAGCCGATGAGGCGCAGCGACGACTCGATCTGGCCCGACGTGTAGTCCACGCCGATCAGGTGCTGCACGAACAGGGGCGGCAGCTCGATGCCGGGCACGACCACCTCGGCGAAGAGCGCGCCCCCGAACTCGTCGTCGCTCGCGCCCCCCGCGTACTCGACCATGAGGTCGGCGACGCGGCGCGCGGCGACGAACGGCACGAGCGGGTCGACACCGCGCTCGAAGCGGCGGGATGCCTCGGACGGCAGCTTGTGGCGTCGGGCCGTGCGCGCGATCGACACGGTGTCGAAGGTCGCCGCCTCGATCAGCACGCTGCGCGTGGTGCCGCTCATCTCGGTCGTGCCGCCGCCCATGACGCCGGCGAGGCCGATCGGGCCGGACTCGTCGGTGATGAGGAGGTCCTCGGGGTCGAGGGTGCGGACCTTGCCGTCGAGGGTCTCGAGCTCCTCGCCGCGCGTGGCACGGCGCACCGTGATGCCGCCCTGCAGCTTGTCGAGGTCGTAGCCGTGGATCGGCTGGCCGAGCTCGAGCATGACGTAGTTCGTGATGTCGATGAGGATGCCGAGCGAGCGGATCCCGGCGAGCGTGAGGCGCGCGATCATCCACGCCGGCGTCGGCTTGGTCGGGTCCACGTCGCGAACGACGCGCGCGACGAACTCGGACGCGCCGACGCGGCCGCGGATCGGCGCCTGGTCGTCGACGGCGACCGGGAAGCCCGACCCCGGAACGAGTTCCTCCCACGGGCGGTCGGCTGGATCGCGGAACGCCGCGCCGGTCGAGTGCGAGTATTCGCGCGCCACTCCGCGGATCGACAGCGCATAACCGCGGTCGGGCGTGACGTTGATCTCGACCGCCGCGTCGTCCAGGCCCAGCAGCGCGATCGCGTCGGTGCCGACGGGGGCGTCGATGCCGAGTTCGACGAGGCGCAGGATGCCGTTGTGCTCCTCGCCGAGGCCCAGCTCCTTGGCGGAGGCGATCATTCCGTCCGAGACATGCCCGTACGTCGTGCGGGCCGCGATCGGGAACGGACCGGGAAGCACCGCGCCCGGAAGCGTCACGACGACCTTGTCGCCGGCGAAGAAGTTGCGCGCGCCGCACACGATGCCGTGCACCGCGTCGCCGCCGTCCGCCGCCTTCCCGCCCTCGGGGGCGACGCGCACCCGACACCAGCGGATGGTCTTGCCGTTGGACTGCGGCTCCTCGACGAACTCGAGCACCTCGCCCACGACGATCGGACCCTGCAGCTCGAAGCGGTGCACGTCCTCCTCTTCGAACCCGACGCGCACGAGCGCCGCGAGGACGTCCTCGGGCGAGGTGTCCGTCGGGACGTCGACGTACTCACGCAACCAGGAGAGCGGGACGCGCATCAGACCACCATTCCGAACTGCTCGCTGAAGCGGACATCGCCCTCGGCCATGTCGCGCATGTCCTGGACGTCGCTGCGGAACATGAGCGTGCGCTCGATGCCCATGCCGAACGCGAAGCCCGAGTACTCCTCCGGGTCGATCCCCGCCGCGCGCAGCACGTTGGGGTTGATCATGCCGCAGCCGCCCCACTCGATCCATCGCGCCCCGCCCTTGAACGTCGGGTGCCACAGGTCGAGCTCGGCGGACGGCTCGGTGAACGGGAAGAAGTTGGCGCGAAAGCGCGTCTTCGCCTCGGGACCGAACAGCACGCGGGCCGCGTGGTCGAGCGTGCCCTTGAGGTGCGCCATCGTGATGCCCTTGTCGACGACGATGCCCTCGAACTGCGTGAACACCGGAAGGTGCGTCGCGTCGAACTCGTCGGTACGGTACACGCGGCCCGGACACAGCACGTACAGCGGCAGATCGCGCTCGAGCATCGAGCGCACCTGCACGGGGCTCGTGTGCGTGCGCATCACCAGGTGGCGCTCGACCGGGTCGACGAAGAACGTGTCCTGCATCTGCCGCGCCGGATGGTCGACGTCGAAGTTCAGCGCGTCGAAGTTGTACCACTCGTGCTCGAGCTCGGGACCTTCCGCGATCTCCCAGCCCATGCCGACGAAGATGTCGGCGATCTGCTCCTGCAGGAGCGAGATCGGATGCCGCGCCCCCACGCGCGCGCGGACGGGCAGGGCGGTCACGTCCACGCGCTCCGCCTCGAGGCGCGCGGCCGTCTCGGCCGCGACCAGCTCCGCCTCGCG
>NZ_RRYE01000337.1 GCF_004010105.1 Microbacterium sp. CPCC 204701 | reverse complement strand
GGCGCCGGCCGCTCAGTCGTCGAGGTGCTCGCGCAGCCGGCGCGCGAGCTCGGCGGTGGGCGTGCCACGCGGGAAGACCGCCACCACGACATCGTCGGCCGACGGCGCGGTGGTGTCGCCCGGGAGCACGCCGAAGCGGCGGCGGGCGTCGTCGAGCGCGGACTTCAGCACCGACACCGGCACCTTCTTGGGTCCGCGGATGAGGCGGCGAAGCACGTGGTTGTGGATCGCGGTCACGAGCGCCGAGAATCCGACCGCGTCGAGCGGGTCGAGCCCCGGCAGCGACGCCCGCAGGTACTCGTCGAACAACCGCTCGTAGCGGAACACCGTGACGATCTCGCGGTCGCGCAGCGCCGGCACGCCCCGCACGACCGCGTACCGCCGACGGGCGAGCTCGGGGTCGGCCGCGAAGTGCGAATAGACGAGGACGGATGCCTCGCAGACGGCCGCCCACGGATCCTCGTGCGGCTGCGCCAGGAACGCGCGGAGCCGATCCAGCAGCAGCTCGTGATCGGTGAAGACGACGTCGTCCTTGCCGCCGAACTGCCGGAAGAACGTCGAGCGCGACACCCCCGCCGCCTGAGCGATCTGCTCGACGGAGGTCTGATCGAATCCCTGTTCGGCGAACAGCTCGAGCGCGGCGGCCACCACCGCGGCGCGCGCGGCGGCCTGAGGAGCGGGAGCGGCGGCGGTGTCGGTCATCTCGCCGACGAGCCTAGTGCGGCACGCCGCCGCTCGCGGAGGCATCCGTCATGAAATGCCGCTGCCCGCGAAGCCGAACTCCTGGCGCGTCGCTGCGGTCGGGAGCGTTCAGCGAGCGGTAGTAGGCTGAGGGACCGGTCGATATCTCGACGTCAAGACGCTTTCGCGTCGAACCCACCCCCATTCGCCACCTGCGAAGGAATGCACTGTGGATCTGTACGAGTACCAGGCACGAGACCTTTTCGAGAAGTACGAGGTGCCGGTGCTCGCCGGCATCGTCGCCGACACGCCGGAGGAGGCGAAGGCGGCCGCCGAGAAGCTCGGCGGCGGAGTCGTCGTCGTCAAAGCCCAGGTCAAGACCGGTGGCCGCGGCAAGGCAGGCGGCGTGAAGGTCGCGAAGACCCCCGATGAGGCGTACGAGGCCGCGAAGGCGATCCTCGGCCTCGACATCAAGGGCCACGTCGTCAAGCGCGTCATGGTCGCGCAGGGCGCGCGCATCGACAAGGAGTACTACTTCTCGGTGCTGCTGGACCGCGCCAACCGCTCCTACCTGTCGCTGTGCAGCGTCGAGGGCGGCATGGAGATCGAAGAGCTCGCCGTCGAGCGTCCCGAGGCGCTCGCGCGCATCGACGTCAACCCGGGCACCGGGATCGACAAGGCCAAGGCCGTCGAGATCGCCGAGGCCGCCGGCTTCGACGCCGAACTCGTCGACAAGGTGAGCGACGTCTTCGTCAAGCTCTACGGCGTCTACAAGGGCGAGGACGCCACGCTCGTCGAGGTGAACCCGCTCGTCCTCACCGAGGAGGGCGACATCATCGCCCTCGACGGCAAGGTGACCCTCGACGAGAACGCCGAGTTCCGCCACCCCGGTCACGCGCTCCTCGAAGACAAGGCCGCAGCCGATCCGCTCGAGGCGAAGGCGAAGGAGAACGACCTCAACTACGTCAAGCTGGACGGCCAGGTCGGCATCATCGGCAACGGCGCGGGGCTGGTCATGTCGACGCTCGATGTCGTCGCATACGCCGGTGAGAACCACGGCGGGGTGAAGCCGGCCAACTTCCTCGACATCGGCGGCGGCGCCTCGGCCGAGATCATGGCCGCGGGCCTGGACGTCATCCTCGGCGACCCGCAGGTCAAGAGCGTGTTCGTCAACGTCTTCGGCGGCATCACCGCCTGCGACGCCGTCGCCAAGGGCATCGTCGGCGCACTCGCCGAGCTCGGCTCGACCGCGTCGAAGCCGCTCGTCGTGCGACTGGACGGCAACCGCGTCGAGGAGGGCCGCAAGATCCTCCAGGACGCGAACCACCCGCTGGTGACCCTGGCCGCCACGATGGACGAGGGCGCCGACAAGGCCGCCGAGCTCGCCAACGCTTGAGACTGATACCCGGATACGAGGAACAGAACAGACATGTCGATCTTTCTTGACAAGGACTCCAAGGTCATCGTCCAGGGCATCACCGGCGGCGAAGGCACCAAGCACACCGCGCTCATGCTCAAAGCCGGCACCGACGTCGTCGGCGGCGTGAACGCCCGCAAGGCCGGCACCACCGTCCTGCACACCGACAAGGACGGCAAAGCCGTCGAGCTGCCCGTCTTCGGCACCGTCGAAGAGGCCATCGCGGCGACCGGGGCGGATGTGTCGATCGCGTTCGTGCCTGCCGCGTTCACGAAGGCCGCGATGGTCGAGGCCATCGACGCCGAGATCCCGCTGCTCGTCGTGATCACCGAGGGTGTGCCGGTCGGCGACTCCGCCGAAGCGTGGGCCTATGCGACGGCCAAGGGCAACAAGACCCGCATCATCGGCCCGAACTGCCCGGGCATCATCACTCCCGACGAGTCGCTGGTCGGCATCACGCCCGCAAACATCACCGGAAAGGGCCCGATCGGCCTGGTGTCGAAGTCGGGCACGCTGACGTACCAGATGATGTTCGAGCTGCGCGACATCGGCTTCTCGACGGCCATCGGCATCGGTGGCGACCCGATCATCGGGACGACGCACATCGACGCGCTCGCCGCGTTCGAGGCTGATCCCGAGACCAAGGCGATCGTCATGATCGGTGAGATCGGCGGCGACGCCGAGGAGCGCGCGGCCGACTTCATCAAGGCCAATGTCACGAAGCCCGTCGTCGGCTACGTGGCCGGCTTCACGGCTCCCGAGGGCAAGACCATGGGCCACGCCGGCGCCATCGTCTCGGGCTCGGCGGGCACCGCACAGGCGAAGAAGGAGGCCCTCGAGGCCGCCGGCGTCAAGGTCGGCAAGACGCCGTCCGAGACCGCCGCGCTGATGCGCGAGATCGTCGAGTCGCTCTAGGTCTTCACGCGAGGGGCGGATGCCGCGACCACCGGTCGCAGCATCCGCCCTTCGTCTTTCCGGCGAGATCCGGGTGATCCCGGCGACGACGGCGGAACCGGCACGACTGGCAGCGGCGACGCCGGCGCATCGGGCGGCGGCCCCGCGGCGACGGGCGGCGAGCTCGATCTCCGTGCGCTCGCCCTCGCGGCCCTCG
>NZ_RRYE01000336.1 GCF_004010105.1 Microbacterium sp. CPCC 204701 | reverse complement strand
CGGCGAGATCGAGGGTCCCGCCGTGGGCGCGCACGATCGAGGCGACGATCGCGAGGCCGAGCCCCGCACCGCCCTCGGCGCTGCGTGTGCGCCCCACCGCCCTGACGAACGGCTCGGTGAGGGTCGCCACGATCATCGGATCGAGCACCGCGCCGCTGTTCGCGACCACGAGCTCGCCAGGGGCGGTCGACACCGACACCCGCACCCAGCCGCCGTCGACGTTGTGCACCACCGCGTTGTGCACGAGGTTGCTCGCCAGCTGTGCCAGCAGTGCGCGGTTGCCGTTCACGACTGCCGGCGAGAGAGCGGTGTCGAGACGGATGCCGCGGGCCGAGGCATCCGCTCGCTCCTCGTCGATCGCCTCGTCGACCAGGGCCGCGAGATCGATTGGCGCCCGGTCGAGTCGGTTGCCGCGTCCGGCACGGGCGAGGGTGAGGAGGGCCTCGGTGGTCGCGATCGCGCGTTCGTTCGTCGTGGCGATGCGCTGGAGGAGCACGTCGACGTCGCGTCCGCCGGGGTCTGCCTGGGCGACTTCGACCATCGTGCGGATGATCGCATGCGGTGTGCGCAGCTCGTGCGAGGCGTTGGCGGCGAAGCGGCGCTCTTCGTGGATCGTGTGCTCGACGCGGTCGAGCATCGTGTCGAGCGCGTCGGCGAGGTCGGTGAGCTCGTCGCGGGGTCCGGGAAGCGCGACGCGATCCGAGAGCCGGCCGTCGCGCGCGCGGCGGGCGACGTCGGTGATCCGACCGAGCGGGCGCAGCATCACTCCGGCGAGCAGCCACCCGCCGACGAGTCCGAAGACGACGAGTCCTGCCATCGCCCACCAGGCGTAGCGCACGAAGACCTCGATGAGATCGCTGCGGTTCGGAGCCCATCCTCCGCCCTGGACGAAGAGCGCACCGGTCGGCACGAAGCGCAGCAGCAGGAAGCCGACGACGAACAGCGCGATGCCGGCGACGATGAGGAAGCCGGCGTAGCTGAGAGTCAGCTTGATCCGCACCGAGAGCCCGGGCAGGCGCTCTCTCGCGCGGGCGTTCATGTCGTCATCCGGTATCCGACGCCGGGCACCGTGTCGATGACCCACGGCTCGCCGAGGCGCTTGCGAAGCGTCGAGATCGTGATGCGGACGGCGTTGGTGAACGGGTCGGCGTTCTCATCCCACGCGCGTTCGAGCAGGTCTTCGGCGCTGACGACCCCGCCACCCGCCGTCATCAGGACGTCGAGCACCGCGAACTGCTTCCGCGTGAGGGCGATGTAGTTCCCGTCGCGGTACACCTCGCGGCGGAAGCGGTCCAGGCGCACGCCCGCGACCTCGACGACGGGGGGAGTGCCTGCGGCCGGTCGCCGGCCCAGTGCCCGCAGTCGGAGCACCAGCTCGCGCAGCGCGAAGGGCTTCGTGAGATAGTCGTCGGCTCCGCTGGCGAACCCGGTCGCCTTGTCGTCGAGGCGGTCGGCGGCGGTGAGCATCAGGATGCGCGGACTCTCGGGCTCGCCCGCGAGGTGGCGGGCGATCTCGTCGCCGCTGGGTCCGGGAATGTCGCGATCGAGCACGACGACGTCGTACGAGTTGACCGCGAGCTGCTCGAGTGCGGTGTCGCCGTCGCCGGCGATGTCGGCGGCGATGGCCTCCAGGCGCAGCCCGTCGCGGATCGCCTCGGCGAGGTAGAGCTCGTCCTCGACGATCAGCACGCGCATGCGCCCAGCCTAGGCGCGACGACATATCGCCGACGTATGCGGTTGTCTGTACGCCTTCGCAACACGGTCCCACGTGAGATCGAGAGCATGCAGCAATCCGGCCTGTCTCCCTCCACCGTCGCTCCGTCGCACGGGCGCGCGCGCCGGCTGGCGGTGGTCACCGCCGCGGCGGTCGTCGCGGTACTCCTCGCGGTCGTCACCGTCGTCGCCGTGCAGGCGAACTTCGCGTCGTTCGCGCTGCCCGCGCCGCCTGTCACGGGCACGGCGACCTCGACAACCGAGCCTCACGCCACTCCTCCGGGCACGGGACTGGCCGTGGGGAGCGGCCGGCCGTTCCTGCCCGCTCCCGAGGACGGCCACATCTCCGAGGGCACCGTCGTCACGCCGGACGACGATGATGTGCCGGCGATCGCCCGCATGGATCCGACAGTGCTCGCCGCGCTGCGTGAGGCCCAGACGGATGCCGGGGCCGCCGGCATCCCGTTCTTCCCGGTGACGAGCGGCTGGCGCAACGAGGCGTATCAGCGCTGGCTGTTCGAGGACGCGGTCGAGCGGTACGGCAGCGAGGAGGTCGCTCGCCAGTACGTCGCGACTCCCGAAAGGTCGCCGCACGTCACGGGCGACGCCGTCGACATCGGCTCGCTCGAGGCGCAGCTGTGGCTCATCGAGCACGGCTCGCGCTACGGCATCTGCCAGACCTACGCCAACGAGCGCTGGCACTTCGAGCTCGCCACCGAGCCGGGCGGCGTGTGCCCCGAGATGAAGGCGGATGCCACCGCCTGACATGTCAAGGCCTAGCCGCTCGGGGGACCTACCGTCAGGCTCGTCGTATGAACAGCGATCGAGACGGCCGCCCCGAGGGAGGCGACGACGCGCTCGCCGGCGGCGACTTCACCCACGAGCTGAACGAGGGTCAGGTCGAGGCCGATGCCGAGAGCGGCAGCACCGAGGGAGCCGAAGACCGTGCGGCCGACGCCGGGCCCGACACCTAGCGGGATGACGCATCCGGTATGCGCAGGAGCGCCCGCCCGCCCGGAGTCGGGCGGGCGCTCATCGGACGCCGCATTCCCCAGCTGAGGCGTCCGCGAACCGGCTCCCCGCCGTGCCGGCCCTTCGGATGCGGCCTACTGTCCCCCGTCGCCGCTCCCGAACGCCAGGATGAAGCCGCCGTCGGTCTCACGCACCTGGAAGGCGATGTCGCCGTTCGTCCCGTCGAGGGTGGCGTAGCCCGTGCCGTTCTCCGCTCCGTCGCTGCGGTCGAGGTCATACCCCGGCAGCTGCGCCTCGTAGTGAGCCAGCACATCGCCGATCGGCGTCTCCGTGGCGTACGACGCCGTCTCGCTCGAGCCGCCCACCGTCTCGGACGTCACGCAGAGGATCGCCCCGGCCGGGGGTGCGGGCCAGTCGACGGGCAGGCTCTCGATCATCGCGATGTCGGCTGGTGCGTACGCGAGCGGGAACGCCTGCGCGCACTCCTCGGGGACGGCGCCGGCCGCGGGGTCGATGGTCTGCTGGCCGGGCACCG
>NZ_RRYE01000335.1 GCF_004010105.1 Microbacterium sp. CPCC 204701 | reverse complement strand
CGCCGCTCCCCCGCCGGCGGCCGGGCCCACCGCGTCTCGGGCATCCGGCGCGGCAGACCCGGGCAAGGTCGCAGGCGCCGGCCCCGCGGCATCCAGCAGCTGCTCCACCTGGTCGATCGTCAGCGCCTTGGGAAGCCGTCGCGGCTGCTTCGGCGGACGCAGCCTGGCCGACGGGTCGGCCGTCTCGACGCCTTCGCGCGCGAGGAAGCGGTGCAGGCCCCGTACCGAGGACTGGAGCCGGGCCAGGGACGACGCCGCGATCGGCGGATGAGCCGCAGCGCGATCCGCGACGAACGCGCCGACCACATCGGCGGTCACCGTCGACGTGTCGTCGATTCCGTGCCCGCGAAGCCACACGACATAGCCGGTGAGATCACGGCGATACGCCGCGACCGTGTTCTCCGACAGACCGCGCTCGATCGAGACGTGCCGCAGGTAGGAGTCCACCGCCCGTTCCAGCCGCATGCGCGATCCCGCCGTCTCGGCTCAGATGCCCGATGCCTCCCGCACGGAGCGCAGGCGCTCCCGCGCGGCCAGCACGCCCACTGTCATGATGCCGTTGCGCAGCCGGCCCGAGAGGATCCCGGCGACCACGTCGTCGAGAGGCGCCCACTCCAGACGGATGTCGGCCTCCTCCTCCTCGCGGGCGTGCACGGCGCCCGCGGCCGAGAGGCCGCGCGCGAGGAACAGGTGCACGATCTCGTCGTTGCCTCCCGGGGTCGTGAAGATGCTCACGAGAGGCTCCCACGACTCCGCGACCAGATCCGCCTCCTCGGCGAGTTCGCGACGAGCCGTTTCGAGGGGGCTCTCGCCGTCGACGTCGAGCAGTCCCGCGGGCACCTCCCAGTCGCGATGGCGGATCGGATGCCGGTACTGCTGGATGAGCAGCACGCGGTCGGCATCATCCAGCGCCACCACCGCCGCTGCCCCCGGGTGCTCGACGTACTGACGCACCATCCGGCCGCCGCCGTACGACACCGTGTCGCTGCGGACGTCCCACACGCGGCCTTCGTACACCCGCTCGCTCTCGAGGACCGTCGCGTCCACCGGCTCGTCGGCCAGGACGTGCACCGGCCCGCTCGGGGCGCCCGCCTGCGGGATCCGCTCGCCGGTCACGCCACCGGTTCCTCGGCCGGCTCGAACGGTTCGACATCGAACAGCTCGCTCGAGCGGTGGCGCTCGACCGCCGCGCCGACGAGCCCGCGGAACAGCGGGTTCGCGTCGGTCGGGCGCGACCGCAGTTCGGGGTGCGCCTGCGTCGCGATGTAGTACGGATGCACATCGCGAGGCAGCTCGACGTACTCGACGAGATCGAGATCGGGGTTGACGCCCGAGAACACCAGACCCGCCTGCGCGATCTGATCCCGGTAGCGGTTGTTCACCTCGTAGCGGTGGCGGTGACGCTCGGACGCGCGGTTCGAACCGTACACCTCGGCAGCGAGGGATCCCTCGGCGAGGTCGGCCGGGTAGAGCCCCAGACGCATGGTGCCGCCGAGTTCGCCGCGATCGAGGATGTCGACCTGCTCGTCCATCGTGGCGATGACCGGGTGCGCGGTGTCGGGGTCGAACTCGCTCGAGGAGGCGCCCTCGATGCCGGCGATGTGGCGCGCGTACTCGATCACGATGCACTGCAGGCCCAGGCAGATGCCGAGCGTGGGGATGCCCTGCTCGCGCGCGAACTTCAGCGCGCCGATTTTGCCCTCGATGCCGCGGATGCCGAAGCCGCCGGGGATCACGATGCCGTCCAGCGGCGCGAGCGCCTTCGCGGCGCCCTCCGGGGTCTCACATACGTCCGAGGGGATCCAGCGGACGTTGACGTGGGTCTCCTGCGCGAACCCGCCCGCCTTCAGCGCCTCGGTGACTGAGAGGTAGGCATCCGGCAGATCGATGTACTTGCCGACCAGTCCGATCGTGACCTCGTGCTTGGGGTTGTGCACGGCCTGCAGCACGCGCTCCCAGCGTGACCAGTCGACGTCCACCGCCTTGGACAGGCCGAGCGCGCGCACGATGTACTCGTCGAGGCCCTGAGCGTTGAGCATGGACGGGATGTCGTAGATGCTCGGCACGTCGACCGCGTTCACGACCGCGCCCTCGTCGACATCGCACATCAGCGCGATCTTGCGCTTGTTCGACTCGGTCACGGGCCGGTCGCTGCGCAGCACGAGCGCGTCGGGCTGGATCCCGATCGAGCGCAGCGCCGCGACGGAGTGCTGCGTCGGCTTGGTCTTCTGCTCGCCGGACGCGCCCATGAACGGCACCAGCGACACGTGCACGAAGAACACGTTCTGCCGACCGAGCTCGTGGCGGATCTGCCGCGCCGACTCGATGAAGGGCTGCGACTCGATGTCGCCGACAGTGCCGCCGATCTCGGTGATGATGACGTCGGGGCGGGGCTCCTCGGTGGCCTGCAGGCGCATGCGGCGCTTGATCTCATCGGTGATGTGCGGGATCACCTGGACCGTGTCGCCGAGGTACTCGCCGCGCCGCTCCTTCGCGATCACCTGCGAGTAGATCTGCCCGGTCGTGACGTTCGCCGCCTGGCTCAGCTCGATGTCGAGGAAGCGCTCGTAGTGGCCGATGTCGAGGTCGGTCTCGGCGCCGTCGTCGGTGACGAACACCTCGCCGTGCTGGAATGGGTTCATCGTGCCCGGATCGACGTTGAGATACGGGTCGAGCTTCTGCATGACCACGCGCAGACCGCGTGCCGTCAAGAGGTTGCCGAGGCTGGCGGCGGTGAGGCCCTTGCCCAGAGAAGAGACGACACCACCGGTCACGAAGATGTGCTTGGTGGTGTCGTCTGAGAAGTCGCCGCGGGAAGAACCAGAAGTCTGCGTCACGGGCTTTTACCCTATCAGTCCAGGTGCGTGCGAAGGCTGAGCAACTCTCGTGCGTGCGTGAGCGCGGCATCGGAATCCGGCATGCCGGAGAGCAGTCGGGCCATCTCGGCCTCACGCTCTTCCCCCTCCAGACGCCGGACATCGGATGCCGTGACCGAGCCGTCACTCGCCTTCACGACCGTCAGATGATTGGCCGCGAACGCCGCGACCTGCGCGAGATGTGTCACCGCGATCACCTGCGACGAGTGCGCGAGCCGTGCCAGACGCCGGCCGACCTCGATCGCGGCGGCGCCGCCGATGCCCGCGTCGACCTCGTCGAAGACGAACGTCGGCACGGGATCGACAGCGGCGATCACCACCTCGATCGCGAGCATCACACGGCTGAGCTCGCCGCCGCTCGCGCCCCGCGAAACCGCCCGCGGCTCGGCG
>NZ_RRYE01000334.1 GCF_004010105.1 Microbacterium sp. CPCC 204701 | reverse complement strand
CGCCCAGCCCTCGCCCCACGCGCGGCGAACGTACCCACGCAGGCCGCCCCATCCGCGCATCTCCGGGGGAGTCGCGACCCCTTCCAGTCGCGCTGCCACCGTGGGCGCCGCTTCGTCCAGCAGCGTCCGGAAGGTCGCGTCGCGGCCCGATGCGCGCAGCGCCCGCATCCGCGCCCGGGTCGTCGACACGAACACGCACGACTGGCCGTCACCCGTGGGGATCACGCCGGCGGCCGCGGCGCGCCCGTAGCACCACTCGTACGCTGCGGTCCCCGAATCCCTCGCCAGCGTCTCGCTCGGCACATACCCATACAGCGCAGCGCTCGCCGCCGACCCCTCATGGAGGACTTCCGCACGCGCCTCGCGCGCGATCCGCGAGCCGACCCCGCCGGCGCCGACGGTCAGCATCGCGCCGATCCGGAGCTCTCGGCCGCCGCTGCCGGTCGCCCGCACACCGCGGACGCGACCGTGATCGTCTCGCAGCAGCCCGGTCACCGGCATCCCGAATTCGAAGTGCGCTCCGGCGGCGGCCGCAGCGCTCGCCAGCAGCCGGTCGACGACGTGTCGCCGCGGTGCGAACAAGGCGGGAACTCCCGGCGACCGCGCCGGCGATCCGGCCGCCCACGATCGCGACGTCATAGGTGTCCATGTCGCCTCCTCTGGGAGCGTCGTGGAGCGCCACGGGCTCAGTGGCCGTTCACCTCGACGTCGACGCGTGTGCCGTTCGTGAGTATGTCGTACACCGCGGACCGGCTCTGCGACTGCTGCACCAGGGCACGGATCGTGGCGTCGTCGGCATCGGCGTCGATCTCGAACCGCACGCGGATGGCCTGATAGCCGTTGCGCACGCGGCCGTCGCCCAGCCCCAGGATGCCCAGCAGGTCGATGTCGCCCTCGACGGTCGACGTGACCGATCGCAGCGGAACGCGGCGGGCGGCGGCGATGTTTGCGAGGCCCGACGCGAGGCACGCGGCGATCGCGTGCAGCAGGTACTCGACGGGCGTCGGTGCGTGGTCCTCGCCGACGAGCACCGCGGGGTGGTCCGCATCGACGGTCGTGACCGTGCGGTGCTCCATCTCCTGCGTCGCGCCGAAGAAGTCGGAGAAGCTCGACCGGCTGTGCGTACCGGCGATCCAGGTGTTCGAGGCGCGGAACTGGAACTTCGAGATCTCGGGTTCGGCCCTGACGGCATCGAGCGTGGCGAACAGCGTGGCGGTGTCCACCCCGTTCAGGTGGGCGGACTGGGCGGTGACGGACATGTCGTGATCCTCCTGTTTCTCGTCCCGTCGCTCGGATGCTCCGGGATCATCTGCGCCCGATGCTCGCGGGCGCGTCTTCCTTCCGTCTTCCCGCGTGTCCGCCCTCGGGGAAGGCACGCGGAAGGCGCGGCCGGTTGCGTGGTGATCATGGACACCACACACCGACACCGGCCCGCCGCTCCCACGCCCGCCGCCCCCGCGATCGGCGCCGTCGCCCAGCGCACCAAGCTCGTCACCGCGGCGGACATCGCGCTGTTCACGGCGATCAGCGGCGACCGCAACCCCGTGCACTACGACGCCGGTCTCGCTGCGAAGTCCCGGTTCGCCGGGGTGATCGTGCAGGGCGGCGTCACCAGCAGCCTGATCAACGCGGTGATCGCCGAGCAGCTGCCGGGACCCGGGAGCGTCTTCCTCGAGACGTCGTGGCGCTATCCGGCGCCCGTCCGGCCCGGCGATGCGATCACCGCGACAGTGGAGGTCGTCTCGGCGCGACCCGACAGATGTATCACCACCCTGTCCACGCGCATCGTAGATCAGCGGGGTGTCGTCGTCCTGGACGGCACTGCGGTGGTGTGGCGCGACCCCGTCGTCGCCGCCACCGTGACCCACCCGCACGCGAGCCAGGGAGGGAGGTAGGTATGTTCATCGCTCTGTTGACCATCGTGCTGATGCTGGTCGTCGTCGCGGCCGCGTACGCCGGCGCGGTCGCCCTCGGCTCCCACGTCGCCCCTGTGCGCTTCGACCCCGCGTACGACACGCGGCGCCCCTCCGTCTGAGCCTGCGTCGCCGTGCCCCGGCGACACGCGAACGGCCCCGGCGCTTCGAAGCGCCGGGGCCGTTCACGCGATGTCAGCCCTGGGCCGCGAGGGCGAAGCGCACCGAGCCGTCCTGCGACAGCTCGGCGTCCAGCACGCGGTCCTCGAGTGCGACGGCGGCGCCCTCATCGAGAAAGACGCGGGCCCCGTCGGTCACCACGATGGTGTCGTGGGGAGCGGGGTCGGGCGCGACGCTCAGCTCGAAGCCGGTCTCTCCGCCCGTGTCGCGGATGCGCACTCCTCCGTCCTCGGCCTGCGGCACGCGGGCGACGATCTGCTTGACGGCCTCGGCGGCGGTCTGGGTCAGCGTGAGCATGCTGGTTCCTTTCCTCAGCGGTTCCGAATCGGCCACGATTCCGAGAACGGGAGCCGCATGCAAGGCCGGCCGCGCATTCGGAGGGGATTCCCACGTTCGGCGCGGCAGTCGACGGATGCCGCAAGCCCGCCTTCTGCGCCCCGGCGAAGTTCTGCGGTTCTCATGCCGTGTCCGCGCGCGATTCGGGGTCGATCCCGCTCGACGTCTGAGAGGGTGGAGGCGTCGTCGCGAGCGCCAAGGGAGGAGCTCGCGGATCGTCGCCGCAGAGATCGACCGAAGATCCAGAGGACCGCATGACTCGCATTGGCATCGTCGCCGAAGCACCCGGAGAGAACCGGGTCGCCGCGACACCGACCACCGTGCCCAAACTCATCGCACTCGGCTACGACGTCGTCGTCGAATCCGGCGCGGGCCGGGCCTCGTCGTTCCCGGATGACGCGTTCGCGGCCTCCGGCGCGGCCGTGGTGGATAGGGCGGAGGCATGGGCGTCGCCCATCGTGCTGAAGGTGAACCCGCCCACGCCCGCCGAGATCGACCGGCTCGCCGACGGGGCGACCGTCATCGCGATGCTGAGCCCCGCCCTGCGGCCCGACCTCGTCGAAGCCCTGGCCACACGCGGGATCACGGCGATCGCCCTCGACGCGGTGCCGCGCATCTCGCGCGCGCAGTCGATGGACGTGCTGAGCTCGATGGCGAACATCGCCGGCTATCGCGCGGTCGTCGAGGCCGCGCACGAGTTCGGGAGGTTCTTCACGGGCCAGGTGACCGCGGCCGGCAAGGTGCCGCCGGCCAAGGTGCTCGTCGCCGGTGCCGGCGTCGCGGGGCTGGCCGCGATCGGCGCCGCGTCGAGCCTCGGGGCGATCGTGCGCGCGACCGACCCGC
>NZ_RRYE01000333.1 GCF_004010105.1 Microbacterium sp. CPCC 204701 | reverse complement strand
CGCACCCTCCTCGCCCGCCGCATCGCCGTCCTCGGACGGGTCGCGGTCGTCCGGCCCCGCGGCCGCCAGCGCGATCACGATCGCCTCGCGGAACTCGGCGGCATCCCGGAATCGATGCGCGGGAGTCTTGGCCAGCGCCTTCGTGACCACGCGGTCGAGAGCGCGCGCGGCGCCCGCGATCGCCGAGGGGACCGGGGGCGGCGCGCTCACGTGCGCCTCCAGCACGTGCTCCGTCGTCGCGCGCGGGAACGGGGCCCGGCCGGTGAGGGCGAAGTAGAGCACGGCACCGGCCTGATAGAGGTCGCTCACCGAGCGAACCGGCCGCCCACGCGCCTGCTCGGGCGACATGAACGCCGCGTTGCCGACCACGTGGGCCGCCCCGGCCGGGTCCGCGGCCAGGAGCACATCCACGCCGAGCGTGGAACGGCCCGTGACGTCGGCGAGACCGAGATCGACGATCCGCACCATCGCCGAGGTGAGGGGGGCGCCGCGGGGACGGTCTTCGATGCCGTCGAGGATCACGTTCTGCGGCGAGATGTCGCGGTGCACGATCCCGGCGCGATGCGCGGCTTCCAGGCCCGAGAGAAGCCCGCCGGCCACGGCCGCCGCATCCGTCGCCGACAGCCGTCCGGTGCGGTCGACCCAATCCAGGAGCGTGGGTCCGTGGAGCAGATCCAGTGCGATCCACGGCATCGTGACGCCGCCGGCGTCGTGCAGCCCGGCACCGTGCACGCGCACGACATTCGGATGATCGATCCGCATCGCATGGCGCGCCTCGCGCAGGAACGCCGCGCGGGATGCCTCGTCGGCGCACAGCTGCGGATGCAGCAGCTTGATCGCCACCTGGGCGCCGGGTTCGGCATCCGCCCCTCGATCGGTCGCCGCGAAGACCGAGCCGGTTCCGCCGACGCCGAGCAGCTCGCCGAGCGCGTAGCGCCCGCCGATCCACCCCGCCGCAGCCTCGGTCACCGAGAACCCCCGCCGCGGCGTCTCCTCCCCAGCACGCCGCTCCTGCGACCTGCCCACAATCGCCGGCTCCGAACCGGTGCGCGTCTGTGAGCCGCGTAGCGTTCCTGGCGTGACCCCATCCCGGGGTGCAGAATGGGGGCCATGACCGTGAGCCCGGACGTCATCGGCGTGATCATCGCCGGCGCGACCCTCGCCGCCGGTCTGTTCGGTGGCATCGGCACGCTGGTGGCGCGCCAGCTCGGCAAACTCGAGTCGCGACTCGAGGGGCGATTCGACAAGCTCGACGATCGGCTCGAAAGGATCGACGGAGAGATCAGCGATCTGAAGGTCGCGGTCGCCCGCCTCGAAGGCCCGACGCCGCGACTCATCATGCCGCGATAGTCAGGGCCACGACGACCTCGCCGGGTCATCCGAAGCGGCCGTTGACGTAGTCGTAGGTGCGCTCGTCCTGCGGCTCGGAGAACATCGCATCGGTGTCGCCGTGCTCGATGATCTGGCCCGGCGTGCCCTGCGCGGCGAGGAAGAACGCGCACTGCTGCGAGACCCGCTGCGCCTGCTGCATGTTGTGGGTCACGATGACGATCGTGACCTCCTTCTTCAGTTCGGTCATCGTCTCTTCGATCACGCGGGTCGACGTCGGGTCCAGGGCCGAGCACGGCTCGTCCATCAGCAGCACCTTCGGCTTGATCGCGAGCGAGCGCGCGATGCAGAGGCGCTGCTGCTGACCGCCCGAGAGTCCGCCGCCGGGCTGGCGCAGCCGATCCTTGACCTCTTTCCACAGCCCCGCCGAGGTCAGCGAACGCTCGACCAGCTCGTCCTTCTCGTCGCGCGACGCGCGCAGCCCGGTGAGTTTCAGTCCCGCGATCGTGTTGTCGTAGATCGACATCGCCGGGAACGGGTTGGGCTTCTGGAAGACCATGCCGATGTGCTTGCGGGCGTCCTGCAGCTTGCGCCGGCGATCATAGATGTCGTCGCCGTCGAGCCGCACCTCGCCCGCGAGGGACGCCGACGGCACCAGCTCGTGCATGCGGTTGAGGATGCGCAGGAACGTCGATTTGCCACATCCTGAAGGCCCGATGAGCGCGGTGACCTCGCCGGCGGGCATCGTGAGCGAGACGCGTTCGAGCACCTTGTGGTCGCCGAACCAGGCGGAGATGTCGCGGGCCTCGAGCTGCGACAGCGGGCCCGCCGGAGCGGGCTGATGGGCTGCGGCGATCTCGGCATCGGCGTAGGCGAGCGTCTCGGGCGCCGGCAGCATGGTCGTGACGTCGTCGGCGCCGGCGTCCGGATACTGCAGCGCCGCGTCCTCGTCGGGATGCAGCGCCACACGGTCGTAGGCGAGCGACGCCGAATCGGCGACGGCGGGGTGAACGACGGTGATGTCGTCGACGGAGCTGGAAGGAGCGCGATCGTTCATGTCGGGAAGGTCCTCGTGGGTCTGACAAGCGGCGTGGGTCGGGAAAGCTGGATCACAGCAGGTTGGGGAGCGCATTCATGACGGCGTCGGCGGTGGCCGTGCCGAGCGCCAGCACGATGGGAACGCCGACGAGCCACGTATGCCAGCGGCCCCAGCGCGTCCAGAGCCACCACAGCCCGACCCCGGCCGCGGCGAAGAACACGAGCCCGAAGAAGGCGAGGAACCAGGCGCTCGAGTCCTGGCCCATCGCACGCTCGTCGATCGGCAGCGCGGGATAGGCGAGAACGCGGGACGGAGTCTCCTGCACCTCGCTGACGAGCTCGGCATCGACGTACAGCACGCCCGCGGGGAAGAGGGCGAGGCCGTCGGCGGTCTGCAGCTCGAGGCGTCCCTCGCCGGCCGCGAGCGGCTCGGGCAGAGGGTCGCCCGCGCGACGCAGCCCGAACACCCGGTAGGTGTGCTCGCCCTGCCCGGAGGTGATCGTGATCTCGTCGCCCGGCTGCAGCCGGGCGAGCGCGCCGAAGGGCCCGCCGTAGGTGATCTGGCGGCCGAGCAGGACGCTCGTGCCCCGCTGCCCGGGCATCACCGAGTCGCGGCGGTGCCCGACGCCCGAGCGCAGCACGTCGGAGGTCGTGCTCTCCGCCACCACCTCGCCGAGGCCGATCGCGGGGATCGAGAGCATCGCCACCGGCGTGCCCGCCGGCACCAGCTCCTCGTCGCCGTTCAGCTGACCGACGGGGGTGGATGCCTCGGCGAGCGTCGTGCGCAGCTCGTCGTACGCGATGCCCTGTGCACGCTGGTGCTGCAGGGCGGAGAAGAAAGCGACGTGGGCGACGAAGCCGAGCAGGAGCAGCGACACGGTGAGCACGGCCGCACCCACCCACCACC
>NZ_RRYE01000332.1 GCF_004010105.1 Microbacterium sp. CPCC 204701 | reverse complement strand
CACGGCGTCCGGCCGCGCTCGTCGCGGTCGCCGCCACGGGCGCGCGGAACTGCGCACGGCCCCGGTAGACCGCGCCGAGCGCTGTCGGGTCGAGGCCCGACAGCGGGTGGCCCGAGCCGAAGAAGCGCGTGCGGGCCAGCAGCTGCAGCACCGGGTGGGTGAAGAGGATGAAGATGAGGACGTCGATCGCCGTGGTGAGTCCCAGCGTGAAAGCGAAGCCCTTCACCGTGGAGTCGGCCAGGATGTAGAGCACGACCGCGGCCAGGATGTTGATCGACTTCGAGATGTAGATCGTGCGTTTCGCGCGGCCCCAGCCGTCCTCGACCGCGCTCGTGATGGTCTTGCCGTCGCGCAGCTCGTCGCGGATGCGCTCGAAGTACACGATGAACGAGTCCGCGGTGAAGCCGATCGTGACGATCAGGCCCGCGACACCCGCGAGCGACAGGCGGAAGCCCATGCGCCACGCGAGGATGCACAGCGTGACGTAGGTGAGCACCGCCATCACGACGAGCGACGCGATGATGATGAAGCCCAGAGCGCGATACACGATGAGCGAGTACAGCGCGACGAGCGCGAGACCGATGAGGCCGGCGATCAGACCGATCTGCAGCTGCTGCGAGCCCAGCGTGGCCGAGATGGAGTTCGAGCTCTCGACCGTGAAGCTCAGCGGCAGCGCACCGTACTTGAGCTGGTCGGCGAGCACCTTCGCGGTCTCCTGCGTGAAGCTGCCGGTGATGCTGGGCTTGCCGTCGACGATGAGCCCGTTCATCGAAGGCGCCGACAGCACGTAGCCGTCGAGCACGAACGCGAACTGGTTCAGCGGCGGCTCGGCACCGTAGAGGCGCTGGCTGATCTCGGCGAAGGTCTCGGTGCCCCCGTCGTCGAAGTCGAGGTTGACCGCCCACTGGTTGTTGGTGGTCTGGAGTCCGAACGTGGCGTCGTCGATCGACGAGCCGTCGAGCTCGACGGGTCCGAGGATGTACTTGACGGCGCCGTCGGCCTCGCACGTGATGAGAGGCTCGTCGGCGGGGGCGTTCGCCGGGTCGTTGTCAGGGTTCGCACAGTCATAGGCGAGGAACTCGGCCTGCAGCTTCTCGGTCACCCACGCGAGGTCGCTGGCGTTCGTCGGGGAAACCGTCGGGGTCGCGTTCAGCGCCGGGTCGGGCGTCGGGTACGGCGTCGCGGCGCCGTCCTCGCCGACGAACGTGTTCGCCGGGGCACCGGCCACCAGCACCGCGCGCAGCTGCAGCTGCGCGGAGGCCTCGATGCGGTTGCGGGTCTCTTCGTCGGCCTGACCGGGGATCTGGACGACGATCTGGTTGCCGGCCTGGGTGGTGACGTCGGCCTCGCCGACACCCGACGCGTCGACGCGCTGGCGGATGATCGTGACCGCCTGCTCCATCTGCTCGGTCGACGGATCGGCGCCGTTCTCGGTCTGCGCCTCGAGCACGATCTGCGTGCCGCCCTGCAGATCGAGGGCGAGTTCGGGAACCCACGAGCTCTGGTTGAACACGTAGACGCCGAGGGCGTTGATGCCGAAGAGGACGGCGGTGATGGCGAGGAGGCCGGTGAGCGCGCGCCACGCATGCCGCACGGGAGTGGATGTCGCCACGTCTTCGCTTTCTGGAGTTGCCCAAGCGGGCAGTCGGTCAGACGGTCAGTCTCGCGGCTTGGTGCCGGAATCGGCGTCGGGCTCCGCCTCGTCGGTGCTGCCCGCGTGCTGGTCGTCGCTGATCGACGAGATGTCGCCGCTGGCGACACCCTCCGCGTACTCGGTGTGGCTCTCCTCCGCGGCGAGGTACTCGTCTTCGCTGACGGCGCCCACGGTGGGGCTCACGATGCGCAGGATCGCCTGGCTGTGAACCTTGATCTCGACGCCTGGGGCGAGCTCGACGATCGCCGGCTGGTCGAGGTTGTCGGGGTCGTACGACACGATGGTGCCGTAGAGGCCGCCCTGCAGCAGCACTTCGGCGCCCGGGACGGTTTCGCGGGCCTTCTGCTCCTGCTCGAGCTTCTGCTTCTGCATCCGGCGGCGGGAGCTCCAGAACATGAAGACGAGGAGCACGACCAGCAGGATGATGAGGCCGTAATTGCTCAAGAACGAGGCGAAGTCCATGGAGGTGGGAGCACCTTTCGGGTCAGGCACGCGCCAGGGCGGCGCTGCCTTGCAGGAGGAGGGTGGGCGAAAGCCTCCAGTGATTATAGGTCATCGAATCCGAGCACCGAGTCGGCCGCCGGCACGCCCAGGTGCGCGTACGCATCGTGCGTGGCCACGCGTCCTCGCGGCGTGCGCCCCATGAAGCCTATGCGCACCAGGTAGGGCTCCACGACGGACTCGATCGTATCGGGCTCCTCGCCGACGGCCACCGCGAGCGTGCTGAGGCCGACGGGCCCACCCCGGAACCGCCGTACCAGCACGTCGAGCACGGCGCGGTCGAGCCGGTCGAGACCGATCGCATCGACGTCGTAGAGGTCGAGCGCGGCGTGGACGATGTCGGCGTCGGCGGCGCGCCCGTTGCCGTGCACGATGCTGTAATCGCGCACGCGGCGCAGCAGCCGGTTTGCGATGCGCGGGGTGCCGCGCGAGCGACGAGCGATCTCGGCGCGCGGACCCGGCGGGAGCGTCACGCCCAGCATCGCTGCCGAGCGCTCGATGACCCGTTCGAGCTCGTGCGGCTCGTAGAACTCGAGGTGCGCGGTGAAGCCGAAGCGGTCTCGCAGCGGGTTGGGCAGGAGGCCCGACCGCGTGGTGGCGCCCACCAGCGTGAACGGCGCGAGGTCGAGCGGGATGCTCGTGGCACCCGCACCCTTGCCGACCATGATGTCGATGCGGAAGTCCTCCATGGCGAGGTACAGCATCTCTTCGGCCGACCGCGCCATGCGATGCACCTCGTCGATGAAGAGCACCTCGCCGGGTGTCAGGCTCGAGAGCAGCGCAGCGAGGTCCCCTGCGTGCTGGATGGCAGGACCGCTCGACAGTCGCAGCGGCCGACCGATCTCGTGGGCGACGATCATGGCGAGCGTCGTCTTGCCGAGCCCCGGCGGGCCCGACAGCAGGATGTGGTCGGCAGGGCGCTGCTGGATGCGGGCCGCATCGAGCAGGAGCTGCATCTGCCCCCGCACCTTGTGCTGCCCGACGAACTCGGCGAGCGATGCCGGGCGCAGCGCGCCCTCGATGGCGAGCTCGCTCTCGTCGACGGGCTCCCCCGACTCGCGGACGTCACCCACTCACCGGCTCCTTCCGGGCCGGACCGAGGGCGGCCAGCGTGAGCCGCAGCAGGGCGGGGACCGAGGTGCGATCGGCGTCGG
>NZ_RRYE01000331.1 GCF_004010105.1 Microbacterium sp. CPCC 204701 | reverse complement strand
CGACGCGCCCGCGCCGCCCTCGCCGCCAACCGCGCCGACCTCGACGACGCGTGCCGCCGGCTCATCCGCTGGGGCGACCGTGCCACCGCGGTCCGCCTCGTCGCCGCGCTCGCGTGGCACTGGTACGAGCGGGGGAGCGGGCAGGAGGCCACCGCCATCATCGAACGGGTGCTCGCTCTGCCCGGGCCGCCCTTGCCCGACGCCGAGGCCACCGCGCTGCATGCGGCGGCGTTCATGCGCTCGGTGGCGGGCGACCCGCTGGCGACGCTGCGGACCATGGAGCGATTCTCCGCCACCGCCGAACACGCCGAAGACCCGGCGCTGCCGATGATCGCCCACACGGTGCAGGCGTCGATCGCGGCTGTCGGCGACGCCCTCGATCGCGCCGAGTGGGAGCTCGCCGAGGCGCAACGGCACCGCGAACGGCTCGCGGACGATCGGGTGTGGGCGGTCGTCGACCACCTGTACATCCGCGGCGACGCCCTCCGGGTCATGGGGCGACCCGCTCAAGCCCTCGACTCGCTCGAGCAGGCGTTCCGGCTCGCCACCGAGACCGGGCACACCTGGGCAGTGGCCTCGACGTGCTACGTCACCGGCAAGGTGCTCACCCAGGTGGGACGGCCGCGCGACGCGATGGGGATGCTGAGGACGGGTGCGCTGCGCTCGGCCGAGCGCGAGGACGCCACAAGCACAGTCGCCGCCGTCAGCGCGTACGCGGTCGCGCTGGTCGAGCTCGGCGAGCACCGGCGTGCGGCGGAGCTCTTCGGAGCGGTGGACGCGCTCGGTCCCCGGTTCGGGTTCCACCCCGTGGCTTCGGACGGCTCCTACGCGGCCCCCTTCCGCGAGCGCGCGGCCGCCGAACTGGGGCTCGCGGAATGGGATTCCGCGATCGCGCGCGGTCGCGAGGGCGATCTGCGCTGGGCGGTCGCGCAGCTCATCTGACCGAACGCTCAGACGAGGACGTCGGCGAGGTCATACGCTGCGATCACCTCGAGCTGCTCGTACGTGCACGAACGCGGGTCGCGGTCGGGGCGCCAGCGCTCGAACTGGACGGTGTGACGGAACCGCCACCCCTCGAGCTGGTCGTACCGCACTTCGAGCACCCGCTCCGGGCGCAGCCGCACGAACGAGGAGTCCGCGCGGCCGGCCTGGAACCGGGACTTCTCTCCTTCTCCGCGCAGCGCCTCGCCCGAGGCATCCCGTTCCACCAGCGGCGCCAGCTCGTCGATGAGCTCGAGCCGGCGGGCGTTGCTCCACGCCGCGACGCCGCCGACGGGGTAGAGCGTGCCGTCGTCGCCGTACAGGCCGACGAGCAGCGATCCGACGCCCTCGCCCGACTTGTGGATGCGATACCCCAGCGCCACGACGTCCGCCGTCCGCGCGTGCTTGATCTTGAACATCGTGCGCTTGCCCGGCGCGTACGGCTGGTCGAGCGGCTTGGCCACGACGCCGTCGAGGCCGGCTCCCTCGAATTCGGCGAGCCACCGGCGGGCGAGGTCGGGGTCGTCGGTGGTGCGGGTGACGTGGACGGGGTCGGGCACGTCGCGCAACAGCTCGACGAGAGTCTCGCGGCGCGTTGCGAACGGCTCGTGCTGCAGGTCGCGGTCACCGACGGCGAGCAGGTCGAACGCGATGAACATCGCCGGAGTCTGCTCGGCGAGCATGTCGACCCGGGATGCCGCAGGGTGGATGCGTTGCGACAGCGACTCCCAGTCGAGCCGCCGCCGGCCGTCGCGGTCGACGGGCACGACGATCTCGCCGTCGAGCAGGCACGGCTCGGGCAGGAGCCGTGCGAAGGCGTCGACCAGCTCGGGGAAGTAGCGCGTCAGCGGTTTCGCGCCGCGCGACCCGATCTCGACCTCCTCTCCGTCCCACGAGATGAGCGCGCGGAAGCCGTCCCACTTCGGCTCGTAGCTGAGCCCCGCCGGCACTTTGGCCGCATCGGGCACCTCCGGCACGGACTTGGCGAGCATCGGCGCGGGGATCTCGTACGGCATGGGCTCCATCCTGCCGCGCCCTGCCGACACCCGCGAGCCCCGGCATCCGTCGCCCAGAACAGGTGTTCTGGCGGACGCAGGAGGAAATGGCATGCGATCGTCCTGTTCTCGCCAGATCACCTGTATCGGCAGGAGCCCGAGCTGCCCGCGCGACCAGGTCACGCAGATCGCGTGAACTCTGCCGGGCGGGGTGAGAAGAGCATTGCCCGACGGCATCCGTCGCATGAGACTGAGCGTGACCGCAGCGAACGAGAGGGACACCATGGCAGAGACAGAGAACGACGGCGAGGCTCTCGCCGCGACGGTTGACGAGCTCGAGGTCGCCGCCGATCTGGCGGTGGCGGAGATGATCCAGGCAGACGACGAGCTGGGACCCATCGACTACATCGTCGTCGAGTTCCCTGCGGGCCAGAGCACCTTCACGGGTGAGGCGGCAGAGGAGCTCGCCCTGCTGGTCGCGGGCGGCACCGTGCGCGTCCTCGACCTCGTGATCGTGCACAAGAACGAAGACGGCTCGATCGAGGTCGACGAGTTCGACGACCTCGACGACCTGGGCCTGCTCGGCACGATCGAGGCGACGCTGGCGGAGGTGCTCGCCGAGGAGGACCTCGTCCACATCGCCGCGGCGATGGAGCCGGGCAGCACGGCGGGCGTCCTGGTGTGGGAGAACACGTGGGCGGCGCCCTTCGCCGTGGCCGTGCGCCGCAACGGGGGTCAGCTCATCGCCTCTGGCCGGATCCCGACCCAGGCGCTCATCGCGTCGATGTCGAACGAAGGAGAATGACATGCCCATCGGAATCGGACGCGTCGGACGCGTCGGAATGATCGGCCGCCCGGTCGCGCGCACCGCGGCGGTCGTCGGCACCGCGAAGGTCGTCTCGAACGGCATCGACCGCCGTCAGGATCGGCGGGACGCCGCTTCTGAGCAACGACCCTCACACGCGTGAACGGATGCCGCGGCCCCGAGTCGCGGCTGAGCCCCACGCCCGGAGGCTCCCTGCTGCGCCAGCGCCGCGTGGAGGGCGTAGGGAACAGTCGTTCCGTCGGCGGTCAGGTGGCGGCCGTGTACAGGGCCGCCGCCTCGGCGCGGTTCGCGGCGCCGATCTTGGCGAGGATCGCCGACACGTGCACGGACGCCGTCTTGGGGCTGATGAACAGCCGTCGCCCGATCTGCGCGTTGGTGAGCCCCTCGGCGACGAGCTCGAGAACCTGGCGCTCGCGAGGGGTCAGCGACGCGAGCGCCGTGGCGATGCCCGAGTCGGCGTCGGCGCCCAGACCCGCGCGCGCGGCGAGCTCGTCGGCCCACCGGGCCACG
>NZ_RRYE01000330.1 GCF_004010105.1 Microbacterium sp. CPCC 204701 | reverse complement strand
GGCCGGGCGGCCGGCGCCACAGAGACGGAGCTGTTCACAGGCTCCCTCAGCGAGGCCAACCTGCGTCTCTACGAGCGCGAGGGCTACACACAGACGGAGCGCGTCGCCGGCGACGACGGCATCGAGCAGGTCTTCCTGCGCAAGCGCCTGAACGCGTGACCCGGCTATCGTGACTTCGTGATCCCTCCTGAGAACCTGCTGGCGTTCACGCTCGCCGCGGCCGTGATCGTCGTGATGCCGGGCCCGAGCGTGCTCTTCACGATCGGGCGAGCGCTCGCGCTGGGCCGGGTGGGAGGCCTGCTCAGCGTGCTCGGCAACGCGCTCGGCATGCTTCCGCTCATCGTCGCGGTCGCCTTCGGCGTCGGCGGGATCGTCGCGCAGTCGGTCGTGCTGTTCACGGCTGTCAAGATCGCGGGAAGCCTCTACCTGGTCTTCCTCGGGGTCCAGGCGATCCGCCACCGCGGTCGCGCCGCCGCGCAGGCGAACGGTGCGCTCCCCCGCTCGGCATGGCGTCAACTCAGCGAGAGCTTCGTCGTCGGTGTGACCAACCCGAAGACGATCGCGTTCTTCGTCGCCGTCCTCCCGCAGTTCGTCGACGTCGGTGCCGGAGCAGTGCCCCTGCAGATGCTCCAGCTCGGGCTGGTCTTCGTCGCGCTCGCCCTGGCCTGCGACAGCGTGTGGGCGCTCGCGGCTGCGCAGGCTCGGACGTGGTTCGGCCGTTCGCCCCAGCGCATCGCGACGCTCTCGGCCACCGGCGGCGGGCTCATGATCGGGCTCGGCGGCATCCTCCTCTTCACCGGGAACGAGCACTGATGGGCGCTTCGACAGGCTCAGCGACCGGCGCGTCGACAGGATCGGCGGCCGGTGGTCGCCGCATCGTCTTCCTCGACGTCGACGGCACGATCCTCGAGCACGGCTCCCACGTTGCGCCCTCGACGGCGCCGGCCATCCGCGCGGCGCGAGCCGCGGGGCACCTCGTGTACCTCAGCACCGGGCGGTCGGCGTCCGACATCCACCCGCGCGTCGCCGAGATCGGTTTCGACGGCGCCATCACCAACTCCGGGGCCCTCGTGACCTCGGGCGACGCCGTCGTGGTCGATCGGCCCCTCACCCCGGCCCAGACGGACCGCCTCCTGGCGGTGCTGCGCGGGCGCGGCATCCGCTTCTTCCTGCAGACCCACGACGGCGTCTACGCGAGCGACGACATGGCCGAGCTCATGGCCTCGCATGCGCAGGCGCTCCGCGACGCCGGCGCGGGCGTGCGACCGGAGGACTCGATCGCCGGCCTCGCCGGCCGCGACTTCCCGAGCACCGCCCACGCCGACCTCACGCGCATCGCGAAGGCCGTGTTCGTGAGTGATCGCGCCGACGGCCTCGAGGTGCTGCGGTCAGACCTCGGCGACGAGTTCCTCGTGGTGCCGGGCAGCATCCCGCTGCCGGGGGGGTCGAACGGCGAGATCAGCGAGCGCGACACGACGAAGGGCTCGGCCATCGAGCTGCTGCTGCCGCACCTCGGACTCGACGCCGCCGACGCGGTCGCGATCGGAGACAGCTGGAACGACGTCGAGATGTTCCAGGTCTGCGGAGTGTCGGTTGCGATGGGCAACGCCCACGACGAGCTGAAGGAGCTCGCCCACTTCGTCACGACGAACGTCATGGACGACGGCATCGCGAACGCGTTCCGGCGGCTCGGACTGATCTGAGGCGCGGCCTTCGGCCCTACGCGGCCTCCGCCTCGGCTCCGAGGTTGACGAGGTTGCCGTCGGGGTCGCGCACCTGCGCGACGCGCTCACCCCAGGGCATGTCTTCGGGCGCCTGCTCGGCGCGACCGCCCGCGCCGGTCCAGGCCGCGAAAGACTCGTCGACGTCGTCGACGTAGATCCACAGCGCGACGCGATCGCCCACCGACGGGGGCAGAGCGCCGGGATCGCGACCGATGCCGAGCGACACCTCGCCGATTCGCAGCGAGACGTAGTCGTCCTCCTCGCCGCTGCCGAAGTGGTAGCCCACCTCAGCACCCAGCGCACTCCGGTAGAACCGCACGAGCCCCGGGAGATCGCGCGACAGCAGGATCGGGAAGAGGCTCCGCACCGGCACGGGAGTCACGATACCCCCGAGGCGGTCAGTCGAGGAAGATGTCGGGGAACAGTGCCGAATCAGGGGTCCCGGGCACCGCGGCGTACCGCGCGAAGTCGGTGATGCCGGCATCCGTCAGCACGTCCTCGACGATGAGCGTCTGCCCGGTGTACTCGCGCGCGGGCTTCGTGAAGATCTCGTACGCCGCGTCGGCGTAGATCTCGGGCGTGCGGCTGACCTTCATCATGCGGTCGCCGCCGAGCGCGAACCGCACGGCGGCGGTCGCGATCGTCGTGCGGGGCCACAGCGTGTTGGCGGCGATGCCGTCGCCTGCGAACTCGGCTGCGAGGCCCAGGGTCGCCATGGTCATGCCGTACTTCGCGAGCGTGTACCCGGTGTGCGCGCCGAGCCACTTCGGCGAGAGGTTGAGGGGCGGCGAGAGCGAGAGGATGTGGGGGTTCGGGGCATCCTTCAGGATCGGAACCGCCGCCCGCGACAGCATGAAGGTGCCGCGCACGTTGACATCCTGCATGAGGTCGTACTTCTTCGCCTCGAGGTCGAGCGAGCGAGCGAGGTCGATCACCGAGGCGTTGTTGAGGACGATGTCGATGCCGCCGAACTCGCCCTGGGTCTTGAGCACGGCCTCGGTGACGTCGTCGTCGTCGCGGACGTCGCCGACGATCGGCAGAGCCTGACCGCCGGCCTCGCGGATCTGCTCGGCCGCCGTGTGGACCGTGCCCTCGAGCTTCGGGTGGGGCGTGTCGGTCTTCGCCAGAAGCGCGACGTTCGCGCCGTCGCGCGCCGCGCGCAACGCGATCGCGAGGCCGATGCCGCGGCTGCCGCCCGACATCAGGATGGTCTTGCCGGCCAGCGGCTTGTCTGTCATCTCGGTCTCCTCGTTCAGGCGCGGGACTCGGCGGCGGCCTTGGCGGCGGCGGCCTTGGCGGATGCCTCGGCGAAGGCCGCGACGCGGGCCCGGGAATCGTCGGTGTCGAAGCGAGCGCCGATCGACGCGGCCTCGTCGGCGAGGTTCTCTTCGAAGCTGCGGTCGGGGCCGGTGCGGACGAGGCGTTTGGCCTGCCCGAATGCGGCGGTCGAGTTCTCGAGCCAGAACTGCGCGACCGCCTCGGCGCGCGCGGCGACCTCGGCGCCGGGCGCGACCTCGGCGACCAGGCCCCACTCGAGCGCGGTCGCCGCGTCGATGGTGCGGTCCTGCAGCAGCAGCTGCAGCGCGCGGCGCTGCCCG
>NZ_RRYE01000033.1 GCF_004010105.1 Microbacterium sp. CPCC 204701 | reverse complement strand
CGGCCTCGGTGGTCGCGGGATCCACACCGTACAGCTGGATCGAGCGCGGCGTCTCGGACTCGTGGTGCGTGATGAGCCGCATCGTGGTGGCGTTGCGCTCGACCAGCGCGCGCGTCGTGATCATCTCGCTGACGTAGAGTCCGGCGCCGTACTCGCGGCAGAGCCGCCGGAATGCCGTGTTGGTGATCCCCGCCATCGGCGCGAGCACCACCGGCGCGTCGAGGTCGATGGGCCCGATGCGGAGAGTCCGCGCGGACGCGATGGCAGTGGTCACGGGTTCATTCTCCCAGAGGAATCTCGCGCTTCGCTGAATCCGAGGGCTTAGCCTGGGGATATGACCGAGGCGACCACGACCGACCTGCGCGAGATCCCGTTCCAGACCGCCGACGGCGGCAGCGCGACACTGTCCGACTACGCGGGCCAGGTCCTGCTCGTCGTGAACGTCGCCTCCAAGTGCGGTCTGACCCCGCAGTACGAGCAGCTCGAGCAGCTGCAGCGCGCATACGCCGACCGGGGATTCACCGTGCTCGGGTTCCCGTGCAACCAGTTCATGGGGCAAGAGCCCGGCTCGATCGACGAGATCCTGGAGTACTGCTCCACCACGTGGGGCGTGACGTTCCCGGTCTTCGACAAGGTCAAGGTCAACGGCGGCAGGGCCGCCCCGCTCTACAAGGCACTCAAGCGAACGCGCGACGCGGAGGGCAAGAAGGGCCCGGTCCGGTGGAACTTCGAGAAGTTCGTGATCGCCCCGGAGGGGGCGATCCACCGGTTCCGTCCCAACGTCAAGCCCGACGACCCCGCCGTCGTCGGGGTCATCGAGGCGAGCCTGCCCCGCTGACCTCGCGAATCAGTTCGCGGCCGTCGCCGGCTCGCGGTGCTCGGCCCAGACCTGGCGCACGATCTGCGTGAACGCCTCGGCCGGCTGTGCGCCCGAAACCCCGTACTTGCCGTCGATCACGAAGAACGGCACGCCGTTGATCCCATACGCGGCCGCCTGCGCCTGATCGGCGCGCACGGCGTCGAGGAACCGGCCGCTGCGCAGCGCTTCGCGTGCCGCATTGGTGTCGAGGCCGGCATCCGTCGCCAGCGCCGCCAACTCGTCCTCGCGACCGAGATGACGCCCCTCGGTGAAGTACGCGGCCATCAGGCGTTCGGCGAGCTCGTGCTGACGACCCTGCTCCTTGGCGAAGTGCAGCAGCTCATGCGCCTTCACGGTGTTGGTGTGCTTGAGGAGGTCGAACCGGTACTCGAGGCCTGCCTCCGCAGCGACGCCGGTGACGCGCTGGAGCATCTGCTGCGCCTGCTCGGACGAGATTCCCTTGTGCGTGGCCAGGTAGTCGGCCTCACCACCCTCGAAGTCGACGGGTGTGTCGGGCGACAGCTCGAACGAGTGGAACGTCACCTCGACCGCGGGGGCGTCGTCATCGGCGGATGCCTCGGCCAATCCCCTCTCGAGATTCCGCTTGCCGATGTAGCACCAGGGGCAGGCGATGTCGCTCCACACGTCGATCTTGATCGCATCCGTCATGCTGAGGGCAACCCCGCTCGCCGCGTCTCGTATTCCATCGAGCGTCGAGCGAGCACTGCGGAGAGGAAGAAGCACACGGCGCCGACGAACGTGCCGGCGTTGACCCAGCGCACGTCGAGCATCTCAGTGGTCGCCGGCAGCACGTACGCACCGGCCGCCGAGAAGCCGAACGCGATCGACCCCGCCATGTTCAGCCACGTACCGTGCGCTGTTCGCGCATCGGGATCCCACAGCTCGTGCCGCCGATGTGCCGCCACCAGCGCGGCGCCGCTCGAGAGCAGGAAGGCCGCGGAACCCCAGGCGTCCGGAACCCAGCCGGTCGATGCCGTCGCCGATTGTCGGAGCGCGCCTGCGAGCACGGCTCCTGTGCTCACGTTGAACAGCAGCGTGCCGACGAACTGCACCGCCGCCGACCACCAGTCCGCGAAATCCGCAGGCGACGACGACCGACGCGGCGGGCGCCGTCCGCTCAGGGCCAGCTGGATGAACGCCGCCAGCGTGAAGAGGATCGAGCCCACGAAGAAGGTCGCCGCATCCCACACCAGGCCGACGGCATCGGCGTACCAGGGAACGACGCCCAGGGCGAACAGCGCCGAGCCGGCTGCGAAGCCCCACGACTCGCGACGCAGTCGCCTCGTCCGTGATCGACGCCTGCGCATCGCGTGCTTCGCCGTGACGGTCATGCTGCGGTGTTCCGCTTCAGTGGTGGAAGGAACCCGCCTCCTCCTCCGTCATCGGCACGGTGATGGGGTGCCGGTCGAAGTGTGCGATCGCGGCACGATAGTCGTCCATCAGGAGCGACGCCTCGTCGCGACTGAAGCCGACCCTGACGAGGATGCGCTGAACGGCGAGATCCTCGCGGTCGGCGGGCAGCGTGTATGCGGGCACCTGCCATCCGCGGACGCGCAACCGGTCGGCGAGGTCGAAGAGCGTGAACGGGTGCTCGACATTCTCCTTGAGCTTCCACGACACGGCCGGGATCCCGGCCTGGGGGCTGCCGTCGTTGATGATCTCGAAGTGCTCGAGCTTGCCGATCTCGGCGGCGAGCAGCATCGCGGTGTCGTAACACGACTGGTGCACCTTGCGGTAGCCCTCCCTGCCGAGCCGGAGGAAGTTGTAGTACTGCGCGACGATCTGGCCGCCCGGTCGCGAGAAGTTCAGGGCGAAAGTCGGCATGTCGCCGCCGAGATAGTTGACGTCGAAGATCAGGTCGTCGGGCAGGTCCGCGGCATCCCGCCACACCACCCAGCCCACGCCCAGCGGCGCGAGGCCGAACTTGTGCCCCGACGTGTTGATGGACTTCACGCGCGGAAGGCGGAAGTCCCACACGATGTCGGGCGCGGTGAACGGCGCGAGAAAACCGCCGCTCGCTCCGTCGACATGGATCGGGATGTCGAGGCCGGCGTCGGCCTCGAGCTTGTCGAGCGCCTCGCTCACTGCCTGTACCGGCTCGAACCCGCCCGTGAAGGTCACGCCGAGCGTCGGCACGACACCGATCGTGTTCTCGTCGACGCGCTTCAGCACCTCGTCGGGGGTCATGAGCAGCCGCTCGCCCTCCATCGGGATCTCGCGCAGCTCGACGTCCCAGTAGCGTGCGAACTTGTGCCAGCACACCTGCACAGGACCCGTGATGAGGTTCGGCCTTTCGGCGGGCCTGCCGGCGGCGCGCCGACGCGCCCGCCAGTTCCACAGCAGGGACATGCCACCGAGCATGGCTGCTTCGCTCGATCCCGTCGTCGACGTGCCCAAGGTGTTCACCGCGTCGGGCGAGTTCCACAGGTCGGCGAGCATGTGCACACAGCGCGCCTCGATCGCCGCGGTCTGCGGGTACTCGTCCTTGTCGACCATGTTCTTGTCGAGGGTCTCGTTCATGAGCTGACGGACCTCGGGCTCGAGCCACGTCTGACAGAACGTGGCGAGGTTCTGGCGCGAGTTGCCGTCCATCATGAGCTCGTCCGAGACGACCTGGTATGCGTGCCGGGCGAGATGCTCGGTCTCGGGTATCCGGTACTTCGGCATCGAGATCGACAGATCCGACGAGGCGAAGACCTCGTCGAGCAGCTCGTTCCTGATGGATTCCCGCTTGTGCAGCATGGCTCTCCTCCTGCGCCGCGCCTCGGAGGCGCCGGCTTCCCTCGAGGCCAGGCTAGGAGGACACGCAGGGCGCCGTCATCCCTCGATGTGAGTGATGTGGCGCCAGACCGGCCTCACCCGCGGGCGGGCTCGTCGACGGCGCCGCCGAACCGGCGCTCGCGGCCGAGGTAGACGTCGATCCCGCGCCAGAGGTCGGCTCGCGTGAAGTCGGGCCACAGCGTGTCGAGGAAGACGAACTCGGCATACGCGGACTCCCACAGCAGGAAGTTCGAGGTGCGCTGCTCGCCGCTGGAGCGGAGGAACAGGTCGACGTCGGGCATGTCGGGGCGGTAGAGGCGCCGCTGGATGAGCTTCTCCGACACTGCGGAGGGCTTGAGCCTGCCCGCTGCCACGTCGTCGGCGATCGACCGCATCGCGTCGACGATCTCGATGCGCCCGCCGTAGTTGACGCACATCGTCAGTGTCAGCGCGTCGTTGCCCGCGGTGAGCTGCTCGGCGTACTGCAGCTCCTTGATGACGCTCGACCACAGGCGGGGCTTGCGGCCCGCCCATCTGATGCGTACGCCCCACTCGTTGAGCTGGTCGCGTCGACGATGCAGCACGTCGCGGTTGTACCCCATGAGGAATCGCACCTCGTCGGGCGAACGCGACCAGTTCTCGGTCGAGAACGCGTACACCGACAGGTGCTTGACGCCCGCCTGGATTCCGCCGGCGACCACGTCGAGGAGCGCCGCCTCGCCGGCCTTGTGGCCCTCGATGCGGGTGAGTCCGCGGCGATTCGCCCAGCGGCCGTTGCCGTCCATGACGATCGCGACGTGGTTCGGCACGGTCCCCCGGTCGTATGCGGGCGGGTACACGCCGGTCCAGTCGAGGGGTCGGTAGGGCACCGCGTCGCGATGCGTGTACGGCTTGGGGGTCACCTGACGCCCTCCTGCGGTGCGCCCGAGACGTGGGAGAGCGAGCGGATGCCGCGCTCGAGGTGCCATTGGGCGTACGCGGCGATGAGGCCGGACGCGGCAGCCGTCGAACGCGGGGTCGCGGCATCCACCGCGTCCCACTCCCCTGCCATGAGCGACTGAAGGAGCGAGACGGTCGCAGGGTCGATGCGCGCCGCACCGGTGGGTGCGCAGTCGCCGCACACGAGGCCGCCCTGCTGCGCGACGAACGTGTCGTGCGGGCCGGCGCGTCCGCAGCGCGCGCACTCCGAGAGACCGGGAGCCCAGCCCGACAGCGCCATCGCGCGCAGCAGGTACGAGTCGAGCACGCTGCGCGCGGCGTGCTCCCCGCGCGACAGCGCACGCAGGCCGCCCACGAGCAGCAGGTACTGCTGCGGGGTCGCCTCGGCCTCGTTCAGCCTGTCTGCCGCCTCGACCATGGCGTGGGCGGCGGTGTACCTGTCGTAGTGCACCGCGATGTCGGCACCGTACGACCCGAGCGACTCGGCCTGCTGAACGATATCGAGCGAACGGCCTTGGTACAGCTGCACGTCGGCGACCATGAAGGGCTCGAGCCGCGCACCGAACCGCGACGAGGTGCGCCGAACACCCTTGGCGACTGCGCGCAGCTTGCCGTGGCGACGGCTCAGCATCGTCACGATCCTGTCGGCCTCGCCCAGCTTGTGGGTTCGCAGGACCACGATCTCGTCGCGGTAGGTGGGCACCCGTCAATTATCGCTGTGCCGGCCGACCTCGCGGGCGACCCCACGCGGCGAAGGTCGCGGACGTCGCGAAAGCCGCTGCCTATACATTATGTACACTATTCACTATGTCACGCACGCACATTCTCGATCGCCTTCTCGCGATCTCGCAGCTGCTGGAGGCGGACCAGGCCTCCGAGCTCGATCGGCGCGGGCTGACGACTGCGCGCACGCACCTGCTGTGGGTGCTCTACCACGGCGGGCCGGCGACGCAGATCCAGCTCGCGGAGGCCATCGGTGTGACCCCGCGCAACGTCACGGCGCTCGTCGACGCGCTCGACGCGACGGGGTTCGCGCGCCGCGAGCCGCATCCGACCGATCGACGCGCGGTCCTCGTGCATCTCACCGAGCGCGGACTGTCGATCATGGAGACGATGGATGCCGAGCACACCGCGCTCGGAAGCGACCTCGTCGCGGGGCTCGACGACGACACCGTCGCCCTCGTGGCCGGTGCGCTCGAGCACATCCAGGGCAGACTCGCTGAGCTGATCGCCGACCACGCGGCGCGCGAGGACGAACGGGCGACCCTCGGATGAGCGTCGGGACCGAGCCCACCACTGCCCGCGCGCACCCCGTCGCGCGCCTCGCGCGTGCGGCCTGGCGCGCCGAGGTCGGCATCTGGCAGAGCCTGTACCGATGGGCCTTCCGGCGGCCGCGCGTGCCGGCAGGGGCGTCGGCGTTCTCGTACCACTCCCCCGTGCTCACGATCCTCGTGATCTTCATCGTCCTGTCGGCGGTGGAGCTGCCGATCATCGATCTCATCGTGCACCCCTGGCCCTGGCTGCGGATCCCGCTCCTCGCGCTCGGCATCTGGGGACTCACGTGGATGATCGGGTTCCTTCTCGGCTACCTCACGCGTCCGCACGCCGTCGGGCCGGACGGCATCCGCGCCAGACTCGGCACCGACCTCGATGTCGACCTGCGGTGGGACGACATCGCCTCCGTGGAGCGGTCGCGAGACGTCACCGAGAAGGCGCCGAAGGTCAGGGACGAGCCTCACGGGCGAACCCTCGCGATCCGCATCGCGAACGAGACGAACGTGCTGGTCGTGCTGGAACGCCCCGTGCGCACGCGGCTCGGCGGAGACGAGGTCGAGATCCACGCCGTGCGGCTGTGGACAGACGACCTCGACGGCTTCCTCGACGCGGTGCGCACCCACATCCCCTGAATCCCGATGCGGGTGCCGCGCACGGCGACAATGGAGAGGTGAACGAGCAGACCTTCGTGATCCCGCTGTGGGCGGATCTGGTCGCCGTCGGACTCGGCGGCATCCAGGGCGCACTCTTCGCGTCCGGCTTCCGCGGTCAGCGGCGCCTCGACATGCTCGGGGTCGCCATCATCGGGATCGTCGTCGGAATGGGCGGCGGCCTCATCCGCGATCTGCTGCTGAACGTCACACCGACGAGCCTGCAGAGCAACTGGTATCTGCTCACCGCGACAGGCGCTGCGCTGTTCGGGATGCTGCTGGCCGGGCTCTTCCAGCGGCTCAACGCCGTCATCGTCGGGCTGGACGCGCTCGTCATCGGGCTCTTCGGCGCGTTCGGCACCAGCAAGGCGCTCGTGCTCGGGCTGCCTCTCGTCCCCGCCGTGTTCGTCGGCGTGTGCTCCGCGGTCGGCGGCGGCATCCTGCGCGACATGATCATGGGCCTCCCCGTCGCGATCATGCACGTCGGATCGCTCTACGCGGTGGCCGCGGGCGTAGGCTGCCTCGTCCTCGCGACCGCGCACGAACTCGGCGCGAACGTCGTGGTGGCCGCCGCCATCGGCATCGCCGTGACGACCGTCATCCGTCTGCTCGCCGTCATCTTCGACATCTCGCTGCCCGAGCAGCGCGCGCTGTACCGCCGCAAGGTCGCGGTCGAGACCTCGACGATCCCGATCGTGAAGTCCTGATGGGCCCCAGGAACACTCAGCCCGCGGCCTCGGCCCCGGCAGACACCAGCCGGTCACGACGGCACGCCGGTGGCGGAAGCCGCTGCCCGGCGTGTCGCCCGATCGGCTGGTGTTTCGCGTCAGGAGATGGAGGACCGGCGTCCTTGTCAGACCACCGCGAGGGCTCCGGAGCGTTCCCGCGTGCGGATCGCGCGGTTGACACCCGACACGATCGCCTTGAGCGATGCGGTCGAGATGTCTCCGTCGATGCCGACGCCCCACAGGCGCTCGCCGTCGACCTGCAGCTCGACGTACGCGGCAGCCTGCGCGTCGCCGCCGGCGCTGAGCGCGTGCTCGACGTAGTCGTAGAGCGTCACGTCGAAGCCCTGCGCCCGCACGATCTCGAGGAACGCCGCGACAGGACCGTTGCCGTGTCCTGATGCCTCGTACTGCTCGTCGCCGTCACGCAGGGTGACATCGAGCGCCACGTCGCCCGACATGTCGCTCCGCGTGCTGGTGGCCAGAAGCTCGAAGCGGCCCCAGCGATCTCCCGGGACCGTCGAGGGCAGGTACTCGTCGGTGAAGATCGCCCAGATCTGGTCGCTGGTCACCTCGCCCCCTTCGGCATCCGTCTTCGTCTGCACCACGCCCGAGAACTCGATCTGAAGCCTTCGCGGCAGGTCGAGCGCGTGGTCGGTCTTCAGCAGATACGCGACCCCGCCCTTGCCGGACTGCGAGTTGACGCGGATGACCGCCTCGTACGACCGCCCGAGATCCTTCGGGTCGATCGGCAGGTACGGGACCGCCCACTCGATGTCGTCGACCGTCACGCCGGCTTCGGCGGCGCGTGCCTCCATCGCCTCGAAGCCCTTCTTGATGGCGTCCTGGTGCGACCCGCTGAACGCAGTGAAGACCAGGTCGCCGGCCCACGGACTGCGCTCGTGCACCGGCAGCTGGTTGCAGTACTCGACCGCCCGCTTCACCTGGTCGATGTCGCTGAAGTCGATCTGCGGGTCGATGCCCTGGGTCAGCAGATTGATGCCCAGTGCGACGAGATCGACGTTTCCGGTCCGCTCGCCGTTGCCGAAGAGGCATCCTTCGATGCGGTCGGCGCCGGCCATGTAGCCGAGCTCCGCGGCAGCGATCGCGGTGCCGCGGTCGTTGTGCGGGTGCAGCGAGAGGATCACGTTCTCGCGGTGATTCAGGTGGCGGCTCATCCACTCGATCGAGTCGGCGTAGACGTTCGGGGTCGCCATCTCGACCGTGGCCGGCAGGTTGATGATGACCTTGCGCTCGGGCGTGGGCTCGAACACATCGAGCACCTGGTTGCATACGTCGACCGCGAACTCGAGTTCGGTGCCGGTGTAGCTCTCGGGCGAGTACTCGTAGAAGACCTCGGTCTCGGGGACGCGCTTCTCGAAGTCGCGGCACAGCCGCGCACCTTCGAGGGCGATGTCGATGATGCCCTGCTTGTCGGTGCGGAACACGACCTCGCGCTGCAGCACGCTCGTTGAGTTGTACAGGTGCACGATCGCGCGCTTCGCGCCCGAGATCGACTCGAACGTGCGCTCGATGAGGTGCGCGCGGGCCTGCGTCAGCACCTGGATCGTGACGTCGTCGGGGATCACGTCGTCTTCGATGAGCTGCCGGACGAAGTCGAAGTCGGTCTGGCTCGCCGAAGGGAAGCCGACCTCGATCTCTTTGTAGCCCATGCTCACGAGCAGATCGAACATGACGCGCTTGCGCTCGGGACTCATCGGATCGATGAGCGCCTGGTTGCCGTCGCGCAGGTCGACCGCGCACCATCGAGGTGCGGTCGTGATCCGCTTGTCGGGCCAGGTGCGGTCGGGCAGTTGCACGGCGAACTGCTCGTGGAACGGCTGGTACTTGTGGATCGGCATACCGGACGGCTGCTGGGTGTTCTTCATGAGTGGTCGCTTCCGTTGTGAACCTCGATCGGTCTCCGATCGGGCTGGCTGAGAGCCAGATGTGCGGGCCAACGAGAAGCTCCGCGACGAGGAAGGCCCTAGAACGAGGTCTCGTCGCGGCGGCTAAGAAGGAGAAGCGAGCCAGCGCGCATGGTTCGATGGTAGCAGGATGCCGAGAACCCGGACGAGACGATCGTCATCCGCGCGACACTTCCCCGGTATGAGCCACCGTCACCGCCGATCTCTCAGCATCGCCCTGCTCGCCGTCGCCGCCGCCGGATTGGCAGCCTGCGCGACGCCTTCGGCGTCCGACGCGCCGCCCGGAGCGTCGCTCGGATCGCACTGGCCAGCACCGCCGCAGGGCGACGTCGTGGGCGTCGGAACGGTCATGGATGTCGGAGGTTCGGTCGAACTGTGCCTCGGGCCGGTCGCCGAGTCGTACCCGCCGCAGTGCTCCGGGCTGCCCGTTCAGGGCTGGACCTGGGAAGGCGTGGAGGGGTCCGAGACCTCGGCCGACACCACGTGGGGCGCCTACGCCGTGCAGGGCACGTACGACGGCGAGACGTTCACCGTGACGCAGCCACCCGTCATGCTGGCGCTCTACGACCCGATGATGATCGAGGACCCGACCGGCGGCGAGCCTGGCTCGACCGATGAGGCGACGCTCCTGCGCATCCAGGAGGAGATGCCGGCGGCGCTGGGCGACGCGTATCTCAGCTCGTCACCGCAGGACGGCCGACTGTGGGTCGATGTCGTGTGGGATGACGGGACGTGGCAGCAGGCTGCCGACGACGATTACGGCACGGACATCGTGGTGATCCGGTCCGCCCTGCGCGAGACGACGGGCTGACGCGCCGCCCGCCTCAGAAACCGAGGCGGCCGAGCTGCTTCGGGTCGCGCTGCCATTCCTTCGCGACGCGCACGTGCAGCGAGAGATACACACGGCTGCCCAGGAGCGGCTCGATGCCCGCCCGCGCGCGCGCCCCCACATCCCGCAGGCGCGAGCCTTTGTGCCCGATGATGATCGCCTTCTGGCTGTCGCGCTCGACCACCACGTCGGCGTAGACGTCGGTGAGGTCCGAGTCCTCTCGCGGGGCGATGTCCTGCACGACGACCGCGATCGAGTGCGGGAGCTCGTCGCGCACGCCGTCGAGCGCGGCCTCGCGGATGATCTCGGCGATGCGATCTTCGGTCGACTCGTCGGTCACGATATCGTCCGGGTACAGCGCAGGGCCGTTTGGCATGAGCGACAGCAGCTCGTCGCTCAGCACCTCGAGCTGGTTTCGCGTCAGTGCCGACAGCGGGATGACGGCTGCCCAATCCTCGCGCAGCTGGTCGACCTCGATGAGACGTTGAGTGATCTGCTCACGCGTGGCGGCATCCGTCTTGGTCACGATGGCGACCTTCTTCGCGCGCGCATAGCCATCGAGGGACTCCGCGATGCGGCGGTCGCCCGGTCCGACCTTCTCGGTGGCCGGCACGCAGAACCCGATGACGTCCACGTCGCCGAGCACCTGCTCGACCAGATCGTTGAGACGCTGGCCGAGGAGGGTGCGGGGTTTGTGGAGACCCGGCGTGTCGACGATCACGAGCTGTCCGCCGGGGCGGTTCAGGATGCCGCGGATCGCGCGCCGCGTCGTCTGCGGCTTGTCGCTGGTGATGGCGACCTTCTCGCCGACCAGCGCGTTGGTGAGCGTGGACTTGCCGACGTTGGGACGGCCCACGAACGTGACGAATCCGGACCGCCCCTCGGCAGCCTTGGCGACGGCTTCGGTCATGCGGTGTCCTCCTTCTTCGGCATGCGGGTCTCGCCGGTGCGCGTTCCGATGGTGCGGATCTCGCCCGTCCGCGGACCGCGGCCGGGTTCGGGCGCCGACGCGCTGCGTTCGACGAACACCGTCGAGATGCCACGGCCTCGGCCGCGGGATGCGCCGCCGGTCAAGAAGAGACCCGCGTACTCTGCGGAGGCGCCGGGCTGCGGCACGCGCCCGAGCGCCTTGCCGAGAAGGCCGCCGATCGAGTCCACGTCCTCGTCCTCGAGCTCGAAGCCGAACAGGTCGCCCACCGCGTCGAGACCGAGCCGCGCGCTCACCCGGTAGTGCCCGGGCTCGAGCTCCGTCACCTCGTCGGCTCGCGGGTCGTACTCGTCCGAGATGTCGCCGACGAGCTCCTCGATGAGATCCTCGAGGGTCACAAGGCCCGACACCCCGCCATACTCGTCGATGACGAGGCACACATGGACGGCGTCCCGCTTCATCTGCTGCAGCAGGGTCTCGGCTTTCATCGACTCCGGCACGAACACAGCGGGGCGCGCGATCCGGGTGATCGGCGCGTCGCGCCACCCGGACTCGTCGCGGAACGCGAACTGCACGAGATCCTTGAGGTACAGCACGCCGACCACGTCGTCGGCGTCGTCATCGACGATCGGAACGCGCGAGACGCCCTTGTCGAGGAAGGTGGTCATCGCGTCGCGCGTCGACGCCGAGGCATCCACCGTCACCATGTCGGTGCGCGGCACCATGACGGCACGCACGAAGGTGTCGGTGAAGTCGAACACCGAGTGGATGAGCTCCCGATCGTCCTGCTCGATGAGCTCGTTCTCAGCCGCCTCGTCGATGATGCTGAGCAGCTGCTCCTCGGAGGCGAAGCTCGCGCCGCGCGATGCGCCGGGGGTGATGCGGGTGCCGAGAGCGACGAGCCCGTGGGCGAGCGGTCCGAGCAGGATCCGCACGCCCCGGATGACCGGGGCCGAACCGCGCAAGAGGGCCTTCGCATGGAGGCGGCCGATCGTTCGCGGGCTCGCACCCACCACGACATAGGAGACGCCCGTCATGAGGATCGCGGCCGCGAGCATCGCCCACCAGATACTGTCGAACAGGTCCACGAAGGCCACGGTGACCAGCACCGCGGCAGACGTCTCGGCGAGCACCCGGATGAAGAGGACCGCGTTGATGTGGGTGTCGGGGTCGGCGGCGATGCGCTGCAGCGCGACGGTGCTGCGACCCTCCCCTCCGAGCTCCGCAAGGTCGGCGCGTGACGTCACGCCGAGCGCGGCGTCGATCGCGACCATCAGCGCACCGAACGCGAGCAGCAGTGCTGCCGCGACGAGCAGGAGAGCAGCTGTCATGGGCGCGGTCGTCGCCGCTCGGCGGCCTGGAACGACGCGATGAGCTCGCGCTGCAGCCCGAACATCTCGCGCTCCTCGTCCGCTTCGGCGTGGTCGAAGCCGAGCAGGTGCAGGAGCCCGTGGGTCGTCAGCAGGATCAGCTCGTCCATCGTGCTGTGCTTGGCGGCGACCGCCTGCGCCTCGGCCACCTGCGGGCAGAGCACGATGTCGCCGAGGAGGCCGGGCGGAGTCGGAGTGTCCTCGGTGCCGGGCCGAAGCTCGTCCATCGGAAAGCTCAGGACGTCGGTCGGGCCGGGCTCGTCCATCCACTGCACGTGCAGGGATTCCATGGCCCCCTCGTCGACCAGCAGGATCGCGACGTCGGCCTCCGAGCTGACGTGCAGCTCGGCGAGGTTGTGCTCCATGAGACGCAGCAGCACCGTCTCGTCGACGTCGATCCCGGATTCGTTGCCGATCTCGATGGTCATGAGCGTCCTCGCTTCGGAAGGTGGTCGCGGGGCCCTGCCGGCCGCGCCGAGGATCGGCGCTCAGAACGATTGGCGAACTCGGATGCCTCGTCCCGCTCGCGACGCGCGGCGAGCCTGCGCTCGTCGTACTCGCTGTACGCGTCGACGATGCGCCCGACCAGCGTGTGCCGCACGACGTCGTCGCTGGTGAGGTAGGCGAAGTGGATGTCGTCGACGCTGTTGAGCACGCGGGTCACCAGGCGCAGGCCCGACGCCCCCTGCGGGAGGTCGATCTGGGTGATGTCGCCGGTGACCACCATGCGGGTGCCGAAGCCGAGACGCGTGAGGAACATCTTCATCTGCTCGGGCGTGGTGTTCTGCGCCTCGTCGAGCACGACGAACGAGTCGTTCAGCGTGCGCCCGCGCATGTACGCCAGCGGCGCGACCTCGATGGTGCCGGTCGCCATGAGCTTGGGGACGAGCTCGGGATCCATCATCTCGTTGAGGGCGTCGTAGAGCGGCCGCAGGTACGGGTCGATCTTGTCTGTGAGCGTGCCGGGCAGGAACCCCAGCCGCTCCCCCGCCTCGACGGCGGGGCGCGTCAGGATGATGCGGCTGACCTCCTTGCGCTGCAGCGCCTGCACCGCCTTCGCCATCGCGAGGTAGGTCTTGCCGGTTCCGGCCGGACCGATGCCGAAGACGATGGTGCGCTCGTCGATCGCGTCGACGTACGCCTTCTGCCCGAGGGTCTTGGGGCGGATCACCTTGCCGCGCGACGACAGGATCGCCTCGCCCAGCACCTCGGAGGGGCGCGGTCCGCCCTCGGTGCGGAGGATGCGGTTCGACGACGCGACGTCCTCCTCGCCGAGCGAGTGGCCCGCCTTCGTCATGGCGAGGAGCTCGTCCACCAGAGTGCGCGCAGCGGCGACGGCCGCGGCTTCGCCGCTCAGCGTGATCTCGTTGCCCCGCACATGGACGTCGACATCCGGATGCTCGCGTTCCACGACGCGCAGCAGGCGATCCTGGGGGCCGAGCAGCTGGACCATCGCGACGCCGTCGGCGTACACGCGTTCGGTGGTGGGTTCGTCAGGCACTCAGGCTCTTCTCTTCGAGGCCTCCCGCGAGCACATGCGCGTGCACGTGGAAGACGGTCTGGCCCGCGTTCGGGCCGGTGTTGAACACCAGGCGGAAGTCTCCGTCGGCGTGCTCGGCCGCCAGCGAGTTGGCGAGACCGACGAGCTCGGCGAGGAGCTCGGGGTCGCCCGCGGCCAGTTCGACCACATTGCGGTAGTCCTGGGCCTTCGGGATGACCAGGAGGTGCAGGGGCGCCTGCGGAGCGATGTCACGGATGGCGAACGCGTTCTCGGTCTCGGCGACGATCTCGGACGGGATCTCGCCGTTGCGGATGCGGGTGAAGATCGAGGGTTCGCTCATGCGCAAAGTCTACCGACGGGGCCTCGCGCCGAGACCGTGGCGGCCGGTCGGTCACCAGCGGCCGAGCGCGATGCTCACGACCGCGAGGGCCGCAGGCCCCGCCGTCGAGGTGCGCAGCACCGTGTCGCCGAGCCGGACGAGACGCGCGTCCGCCTCCTCGAGGGACGAGAGCTCCTCGGGCGCGATGCCGCCCTCGGGTCCCACCACGAGCACGACGTCGCGACGGTCGTCCGGGTCGAGGATCACACCGCTCAGGCCCCCGCCGGCCGTGGGCTCGAGCACGAACGTGCGCGACGCCCGGGCCCGCTGGGTCAGCTCCTTCGTGGATGCGAGCTCTGCCACCTCCGGCAGCCAGGCGCGGTGTGCCTGCTTGCCGGCCTCGCGCACGATCGACGCCCACCGGACGCGTCCCTTCGCTGCCTTGGCCGCGTCCCACCGCGAGACGCTGCGCGCCGCCTGCCACGGCACGATCTCGTCGACGCCCAGTTCGGTCGCCGCCTGCACCGCCAGCTCGTCCCGATCGCCCTTGGCCAGTGCCTGCACGAGCACGATGCGCGGACTCGGCGCCGGGGCATCCGTCCGTCCGTCGACGCGAACGACGACTTCGCGCGGGGCGACCGACTCGACCGTCCCGCTGAGCCATGCTCCCCGGCCGTCGCCGACCGTCACATCCTCGCCGACCCGCACTCGCCGAACGGTGGCCGCGTGATGCGCCTCGGCACCGGTGAGGGTCACCGCCTCTCCGGGCAGGGCTGCGAGCGGTGTGTCGAGCAGGAAGTGCAGCGGCATCCGTCAGCCGTTCCGGAAGCGGTCGCGCAGCTTCGCGAACAGCCCCTGGTGGAACTCCGCCAGCTTGGGGGGCGGCGCCTTTGTGCGCTTGGCGAACTCCTCGATGAGCGCCCGCTCCTTGTGATCGAGTCGGGTCGGCGTCACCACGTGGACGCCGACGCGCAGGTCGCCGCGCTGAGAGCCGCGCAGCGGGGTGATGCCTCGACCCCTGATGGTGAGGACATCGCCCGCCTGGACGCCCGGACGGACCTCGAGGTCGACCGGGCCGTCAAGCGACTCGATCGTGGTGGTCGTGCCGAGGATCGCGTCGGGCATCGACACGTCGAGCGTCGCGAGCAGGTCGTCGCCGTCGCGGCTGAACACCTCATGCGGCGACACGGTCACCTCGATGTACAGGTCGCCGCTGGGACCGCCCGCGGGCCCGACCTCGCCCGAACCCGGCAGCTGAAGACGCAGGCCGGTCTCGACGCCGGCGGGGATGTCGAGCGACACGGTGCGACGCGCGCGCACTCGACCCTGGCCCTGACACGTCGCGCACGGGTACGGGATGGTCGTGCCATACCCCTGGCACACGTTGCAGGGCTGGCTCGTGACGACGTTTCCGAGGAGGCTCCGCACCTGCCGCTGCACGTGGCCGGAGCCGTGACAGATGTCACACGTGACGGGGGTCGTCCCGGGCTGGCAGCACGAGCCCTGGCACGTCTCGCACAGCACTGCGGTGTCGACCTCGATGTCGCGGTGCACGCCGAACACGACGTCGCCGAGCTCGAGCGTGACGCGCACCAGCGCGTCCTGCCCGCGTTCGCGCCGAGAGCGAGGACGCGCACCGCGCGAGCCGCCGGCCGCGCCGAAGAACGTCTCGAAGATGTCATTGAAGCCGCCGAAGCCATTGGCGCCGCCGAACGGCGAATCGCCGCCCGTGTCGTATCGCGCGCGCTGCTCGGGGTCGCTCAGCACGTCGTACGCATGGGTGACGAGCTTGAAGCGCTCGGATGCGTCCTCACCGGGGTTGACGTCGGGGTGCAGCTCCCGCGCGAGGCGCCGGTACGCCTTCTTGATCTCGTCGGGGGTGGCGTCGCGTGAGACGCCGAGAACCTCGTAGTGGTCAGCCACTTTCGCCTTCCTGCCGCGGGCCGGCCGCGGGATCGTGTGTGCGCGTGCGCGTCAGCGCGTGCCCTCGTCCTGCTCGAGCATCCGCGTGAGATAGCGCGCGACGGCTCGTACCGCCGCGAGATTGGTCGGGTAGTCCATTCGCGTCGGACCCATGACTCCGACGCGCGCCCGCGAGCCGGTGGCGTCGTAATCGCCCGCGACGACGGATGCCTCGGCGAGACCGAACGGCTCGTTCTCACGTCCGATGCTCGCGGCGAGGCCGTGTTCGTCGGCGACCATCTCGCCCATCAGCCGCAGGATCGTCACCTGCTCCTCGATCGCCTCGAGCAGCGGGTAGATGCTGCCGCGGAAGTCGGCCTCGCGGCGCGCGAGCGTGGCGCTCCCGGCCATGACGAGCCGGTCCTGCCGGAATTCCTCGAGCTCTTCTGCGACGGTTCGGACGATCTCGTCGGTGGCCCGCACGTGCGCAGCGGCGTGCGCTGCCGACGCGGCCAAGCGGTCCTCGATGCGCTGCAGTCCATTGCGGACGGGCCTGCCGACCAGCAGCGTGCCGAGCTCCGCGCGCATGCGGGCGAGGTCGGGCTCGTCGAACTCGTCGCCGACGAGGGTCAGTCGCTGCGACACCCGGCCGGTGTCGGTGACGACGATCACCAGCATGCGCCCACCGCCCAGCTGGACCAGCTCGACGTGCGTGACGTTCGCACGTGCGAATGAGGGGTACTGCACGATCGCCACCTGACCGGTCAGCTGCGTCAGCGCGCGGACGGTGCGGGCCAGCACGTCGTCGAGGTCGCCGGAGTCGTCGAGGAACGACGCGATGGCGGAGCGCTGCGCGGGCGTGAGAGGGCGGAGCTCGGCCAGGTGGTCGACGAACACGCGGTACCCCTTGTCGGTGGGAACGCGACCGGACGAGGTGTGCGGCGCCGCGATGAGGTCCTCGTCCTCCAGCAGCGCCATGTCGTTGCGGATCGTCGCCGC
>NZ_RRYE01000329.1 GCF_004010105.1 Microbacterium sp. CPCC 204701 | reverse complement strand
GCCGCCGCGAGGATCGCCTGAGCCGCATCCGCCGCAGCCATCTTGCGAGTGCCGCGGCCCGCGGTCATCGGGGTGTCGACCAGCGGCAGCAGCACATCGGTGACGACCACGGTGCGGCCGTCCCGGCGGCGCAGCCCCGCCGCGAACGCGGAAAGACCCGACTTCGTCGCGGAGTACAGCGGCGCTGCCGCCTTCGGCACGAGCGCGAGTCCGCTCGACACGGCGACCACGGCTCCGCGGGCGACCTCCAGCGACGACCACATCCTGGCCGTCAGGATCGCCGGAGCCGCGAGGTTCACCGCGACCTCCTCGGCGATCGACGCCGTGGCACGGTCCTCGTGACTGCCCTCCTTCTGAAGCGCCGCACCCAGCACGAGCAGGTCGATCCCGTCCGGGGACTCACCGACGACGTGTTCCGCCCACTCGTCGACCGCCGCGGCGTCTGCCAGGTCCACCTTCGCGGTCCGCACTCCGGGGAGCATCCGCACCAGCGCCAGCCCCGGCTCCGAGCGACCGCACGTATGCACCGTCCATCCACGATGGCTGAGTATCTTCACCATCTCGTACCCGATCCCCGACGTGCCTCCCGTGACGACGGCGTGCTGAGGCATCCCGTCCCTCCCTTCGCTCCGATCCGCTCCTGTAGCGTGATCGCGACGCTATGAGCTCGGAGGTCTCGCCGCATTGACCAGGGATAACCCGTCGGCAGGTCATCTGCTGTCGGGAATGCAGAGCGAGCTGCAGCAGCTCGCCGGCGCCGATCTGCCCGACTGGGGCCTCGTGGTGCGGGCGGCGGCGGTGCGCCGTGTCGCGCGCGGGACATCGCTGTTCCCAGAGGGCGCCATCGCCCCCGACCTCTACTGGGTGCAGCGGGGATTCGTGGCCCTCGAGTTCGGTGCACCCGACGGGCGCGTGCGAACCAAGGGGATCGCGCAGGGGCCCGAGATGCTGGGTTCCATCGAGTCGCTGCGCGAAGCGCCGTCGTCGTTTCGGGCACGGGCGCTGACCGAGGTGCTCGCCGCCGCGATACCCACGGCACTGGTCGTGCAGCTCGCGCGCACCCATCTGGTGTGGTCGCGGGCGCTCGCGGCGAAGATGGCCGCCCTCGCCGAGACCCGGGAGGCACGCGAGCGGGAACTGCTGCTGTCGAGTCCCGAGGATCGATGGTCCGCCCTGCTGCAGGAGCGCCCCGAGCTCGTCGCCGCCGTCAGCCAGACGGAAGTCGCGGCGCTGATCGGCATCACGCCCGTAGCCCTGAGTCGGCTCAAGCGCCGCCTGCGCGACCGCGCGAAGTAGATTGGACACCCGTGACCACGATCCATGATCCCCACCTGCGCGGCTTCGCCTCCGACAACTACTCCGGCATCCACCCCGAGGTGCTCGCGGCCATCACCGCGGCCAACGAGGGCCACCAGGTCTCGTACGGCGAGGATGTCTACACGGAGCGGCTGCAGGCGGTGTTCGCCCGGCATTTCGGCGAAGGAGTGGAGGCGTACCCGGTGTTCAACGGCACGGGTGCCAATGTCGTGGGCATGCAGTCCATGCTTCCGCGGTGGGGCGCGGTGATCGCGGCCGGCACGGCGCACATCAACGTCGACGAGGGCGGCGCCCCTGAGCGGGTCGCGGGGATCAAGCTTCTCACCGTCCCGACGGACGACGGCAAGCTCACGCCCGAGCTCATCGACCGCGAGGCGTGGGGCTGGGGCGACGAGCACCGGGCCCAGCCGCTCGTCGTCTCGATCACGCAGTCCACCGAGCTCGGCACCCTGTACACCGTCGATGAGATCGCCGCGATCGCCGCGCATGCCCACAGCCGCGGCATGAACGTCCACATGGACGGGTCGCGCATCGCGAACGCCGCGGCATCCCTCGGCGTCCCCTTCCGCGCGTTCACGCGCGACGCCGGCGTCGATGTGCTGAGCTTCGGCGGCACCAAGAACGGCGCGATGCTCGGTGAGGCCGTCGTCGTGCTGAACCCCGCGGCCTCGAAGGGCCTGAAGTTCCTCCGCAAGCTCGACATGCAGCTCGCCTCGAAGATGCGCTTCGTGTCGGCGCAGCTGCTCGCGCTCCTCGAGGGCGACCTGTGGCTGCGCAACGCCTCGCACTCCAACGCGATGGCGCAGCGCCTGCGTGCGGGCGTCGAGGCCGGGCTCTCCGACGGCTCGATCCGCGGCGTCGCGTTCACGCAGCCCACACAGGCCAACGGCGTGTTCGCGACCCTCCCCGACGGTGTGGCCGAGCGCCTGCGCGCCTCGTTCCGCTTCTACGACTGGGATGCCGCGAAGAACGAGGTGCGCTGGATGTGCAGCTTCGATACGTCCGAGAACGACATCGACGCCTTCATCGCCGCCGTCGCCCGCGAGACCTCGGCCGCCTGACGCGGACGCCGGCCCGCTGTCGCTGCTGGTCAGCGGGGGACGCAGGGCCTCCACAGGACGGATTCTCGCGAGTTCGCCCTCGAGAGCCCGAACCTCCTGCGGGGCGCTCAGGATTGAGCGGGCTCGTCCTCGCTGGACTCCTCGGCCGGGGTTTCGGCCTCGGCTTCGGCCCCGTCATCCGCCGATTCGCTCTGCTCGACCAGCTCGGCGAGCTCGGCGTCGACATCGTCCACCGACACGTCCTCGAGCGCGTGCTCCTCAGCCGCCGCCCCTGCGCCGTCGTCGCCGGCCTCGTCCTCGGCGGCGTCGTCGGCGCCGGGCTGCTCAGCGTCGCGCTGGGCATCGACCTGATCGGCCTCCGTCTCGCCGGAGGCGTCGGGTGCGGCATCCGTCGCCGTCTCGACCGACTCGACGACCCGGTCATCGTCGAGGGACGCCGGCGACTCGGGCGCGTCGGTCGAGATCGGCGACTCGGGGCGGATGAGCTCCTTGACCTCGGCCATGAAGCTCGTGAGCTGATGCTGCTGCCAGCGCAGCTGCCGGGTGCGGTCCTCGGCGTCGCGGAGCACGGCCTGCGAGTGGGTGGTGACCAGCTCCATGATGCGCTGCGCCTTCGCGCGCGCCTGATCGAGGTGCTCGCGGGCGCGCAGCGCCGCGTCGGCCTCGATCTGCTGCGCCTGCGCGCGGACGAGCCGCTCGAAGTCGTCGGCCTTCGCCGAGACGCGCTGCGCGTGCTCCAGTGACGCAGCGACCTGCTCGTTGGCGTCCTGCGTGATGCGCTCGGCGTGCGCGACGGCCTGATTGTGCAGCACCAGGAACTCCTGGTGCGCGTCGTCCTGACGGCGGCTGAGGGATGCCTCGAACTCGAGCGCGCGCACGCGCAGCTCGCGCACCGCCTCCTCGGCCTCGGACCGGTCCCGCGCGGTCTCGCGCGCCACCATCGAGCGCAGCGCCGCC
>NZ_RRYE01000328.1 GCF_004010105.1 Microbacterium sp. CPCC 204701 | reverse complement strand
GACCTCGGGCGGCGTCGCCGCGCAGCGGCGTCTGCACCTCGCCCGCCCCCTCCCGGGGCGCCATGCGCAGCCCCTCCGGCCACACCGGTCGCGGCTGCCGCGACTCGAGGGCGGGTCCCGACGCGATCCATCCGCCGCCGAGCACGGTCGCCACCTCCGACGCGGGCTTGCGCACGACGTCGAGGGCGAACGCGGCAGACGGTGCAAGGTCGAACGCGCGGTAGCCGTCGAAGAGGTGGCCGGCCAGCAGCCCGCTTCCGGCGGTGAGCTCGGTGACGGACTGATCGGATGCCGTGACCTCGAGCGACCCGGTTCCGCCGCCGTTGACGAACTCGAGCGGTGCGATGTCGCGGAGGGCGGTGACGATCGCCGCACGGCGGTCGAGCAGCTCGGCCGCCGAGCGGCGCTGCATCCAGCGGATGACGGCGTCGCCGGAGCCCGTGGCATCTCCCTGCCCGGCGATCTGCGCCTCGTACATCATGAGGCCGACGAGCCGGAACCCTGGCCGCGCGGCGATCGCTCGCGCGAGCGCGGCAACTTCCGCCGCCTCATGGACGGGCGAGCGGAGCACGCCGATGTGCCCGAGCCCGGGAGCGCGCCATGACGCGTCGGCGTCGATCGCGACGCGGAGGACGGAGCGGTTGGCGGGGCCCACGACCGCGTCGACGAGATCGAGCTGCGCGACGTCGTCGATCATGAGGGTGATCCGAGAGGCGGCGACCTCGTCGCCGGCGAGGGACGCGATCGCCGCACGATCGGCCGTCGGATAGCCGAGGACGACGTCGTCGTGCGTGTCGGCGAGCCACAGCGCCTCGGGCAGGGTGAAGGCGAGGATGCCCTGGTACCCCGGCAGCGCCAGCACCGCGTCGAGCACCTCCCGCACGCGGACGGACTTGCTCGCGACGCGGATCGGCACTCCCCCGGCGCGCACCACGAGATCGAGGGCGTTGAATCGCAGCGCCTGGAGGTTGATCGCGGCGACGGGGCCGCTCACCGCCTCGAGGGCACGGGTCATGGCGCCCCAGTAGGACGCCGGATCTTTCCAGGGCTTCGTCCCCGGAGGGACGGACAGCAGGTCAAGGCTCATACGGCCCGCTTCGGGTGCGCGCGCATGCGCTCCAGCCTAGAGCCCGCACGGCACCGCTCCCGACGAAGCGCGGGGTGCGTCGCGTACCCCCGGTGGGATTCGAACCCACACTGTGGCGAGTTTAAGTCGCCTGCCTCTGCCGGTTGGGCTACGGGGGCGATCGCCTTCCGCAGGAACGCGAATGCCGCGACCCATCCTCTCAGACCGGTCGCGGCATCCGTTCGAAGCTCAACTGCCCGCTGCCACCTTCTCGGCGGGCTTCTTGCGCGGGGCCGGCTTCTTGGCGGGCTCGGCCGCCTCGACCGGCTGCGGCGGACGCGGGCGTGCCGCGAACTCCTCGAAGACGTAGCGCGGGCTCTGGACCGTCGACAGGTTCACGAGGTCGCGGCCGAGCCAGAAGTTGTTCCACCAGCCCCACAGCACGCGCCACTTGCGCTCCCACGACGGCATCGCCAGGCCGTGGTAGCCGCGGTGCGCGAGCCAGGCGATCGGACCCTTGAGCGCGATGCTGCCCGACTGGAACACACCGACCCACAGGCCCAGGCCCGCGACGGCGCCGAGGTTCTTGTGGACGTAGTCGCGCGGCAGCTCGCCGCGCAGCACGGCGACGAGGTTCTTCGCGAGGAGCTTCGCCTGGCGCACGGCGTGCTGGGCGTTCGGCACGCAGTAGCCGCCGACACCGCCGCCGGTGAGGTCGGGGACGGCCGACACGTCGCCGGCAGCCCATGCCCCCTCGACGATCTCGTCCTCGGTGCCCACGCGAAGATCGGCGCGGGTGCGGATGCGACCGCGCTCCTCGACGGGGAGGTCGCTGCCGCGAACCACCGTGGGGTTGGCCATGACGCCGGCGGTCCAGATGATCAGGTCGGTCGGAATGACCTCACCGGTCGACAGCTCGACGTTGCCGCCGACCGCGCCGGTGACCTGGGTGTCGAGGTGCACCGACGCACCGCGCTGGGCGAGGTTCTTCAGCACCCACTCGCTCGTCTTCAGCGACACCTCGGGCATGATGCGCCCCATCGCCTCGATGAGGTGGAAGTGCGTGTCGTCGAAGGTGAGCTGCGGGTAGCTCTTGACCAGCGACGAGGCGAGCGAGCGCAGCTCGGCGAACACCTCGATGCCGGCGAACCCGCCGCCCACGACGACGACGGTCAGCAGCCGGTCGCGCTCGGGACCGGGAGGCAGGACCGACGCCTTGTCGAAGTTCGACATGAGCTTGTCGCGGATCGCGACCGCCTCTTCGATCGTCTTGAGCCCGATCGCGTTGTCGGCGATGCCGGGGATCGGGAAGGTGCGGGAGACGGCGCCGGCGGTGACCACGATCTGGTCGTAGGCGAACTCGTACGGCTCGCCCGCGATCGGGGTGATCGTCGCGACCTTGTTCGCGTGATCGATGCCGGTCACCTTCGCCGCGACGACGTCGGTGCGCTTGAGGTGACGACGCAGCGCGACCACGGAGTGGCGCGCCTCGATGGACCCCGCCGCAACCTCGGGGAGGAACGGCTGGTATGTCATGTACGGCAGCGGGTCGACGATCGACACCTCCGCCTCGCCCCTGCGCAGGGCCTTCTCGAGCTTCCAGGCGGTGTAGAAGCCTGCGTAGCCGCCACCGACGATGAGGATCTTGGGCACGGTGTTGGTCACGAGTGGAGAACTCCTCCTGTGTCAGCGGCTCGGCGCGCGGGACGCCAATCGGATGCGTCGGGCAGCTGCGGTGACGCCGAGCGCCACCAGTATAGCCGCCGCCGTGAGCACCGAGAGCGGCAGGGTGCCGTAGAGAAGCGTAGTGCGATCGGGCAGCAGCGGCGACTCCGCCGGCGTCGCGGGCTCGGCGTGCGGCAGCGGCGGGACCTCCGCGGTCGGAACCGGCTCGGGCGGCAGCGACGGGTTGTCAGCGCGCCGGTAGAGGCGCACCCACTCCTCGAGGCTGCCCATCGGGTTCTCGGTGACCGCCGGGACGGACGCCGACACGGCGGCCGCGGCATCCACGAGTCCCTGACCATACAGGAGCGGGTCCGGCACCGAGGCCGTGCCGGGCGCCGGGCGTGCCGTCTCGAGGATGCGGTTGATGACGTTGCTCGCGTCGAGATCGGGGTGCGCCGCGCGCACGAGCGCGGCGATCCCGGCGACGATGGGGGCAGCGCCGCTCGTGCCGTCCCACAGCACGAGGCGCCCGTCGGGCGAGACGCCGATCAGCTTCTCGCTGGGCGCGGCGACGCCGATCGTGATGCCCTGCGTCGAGGCATCCACGCTCGCCCGGCCCTGCGGGTCGACGCCCGCC
>NZ_RRYE01000327.1 GCF_004010105.1 Microbacterium sp. CPCC 204701 | reverse complement strand
AGCTGAAGACGCCGGTCGGCGCGGTGAGCCTCCTCGCCGAAGCCATCGAGTCCGCTGCCGACGACCCGCCGCAGGTGCGCATCTTCGCCGCGAGGCTCTCGGCGGAGGCATCCCGTCTCGCCCTCCTCACGTCGCGCATCATGAACCTCTCGCGGCTCCAGGCGTCGGACGAGCTCACCGACCAGGACGTGTCGATCGACGAGGTGGTGGCGTCGGCGCTGGACGCCCACGCCATCCAGGCCGACTCCGCAGGAGTCGAGGTCGTCCGCGGCGGAACCCGCGGCGCCTACGTGCGCGGCGACGCCCAGGTGCTGAGCGAGGCGGTCGGCAATCTCATCGCCAACGCGATCGCCTACTCGCCGCAGGGTTCGAGCGTCGGCGTCGGGGTGAGGACCGCCGACGGCATCGTCGAGATCGCGGTCACCGACCGCGGCATCGGCATCGCCGAAGGCGAGCAGGACCGCGTGTTCGAGCGCTTCTACCGCGCCGACCCCGCCCGTGCGCGCCGTACCGGTGGCAGCGGTCTGGGCCTGTCGATCGTGAAGCACGCCGTGCAGCGGCACGGCGGCGAGGTGACGCTGTGGTCGCGGCCGGGCCGCGGATCGACCTTCACGATCCGGCTGCCGCAGATCGAGGCCCCCGCGGCCGACCCGACCCCCAAGCGCGGCCGTAAGAAGAGGCGCGCCCCGGCGACGCCTGCCCGCCCCGCCATCACGCCAGCCGGCACGAACGGAGACACCGCATGACACGAGTTCTGATCGTCGAGGATGAGCCGGACCTCGCGGACCCTCTCGCCTACCTCCTCCGTCGCGAAGGGCACGACGTCGAGATCGCCGAGGACGGCCCGACAGCCCTCGCGTCGTACCGCGAGCGCGGCGCCGACATCGTGCTGCTCGACCTCATGCTGCCGGGGATGCCGGGGACGGAGGTATGCCGGCAGATCCGGACGACCTCGTCGGTGCCGATCATCATGCTCACCGCCAAGGATTCCGAGGTCGACATCGTGGTGGGTCTCGAGCTGGGCGCCGACGACTACGTCACCAAGCCTTACTCGGCGCGCGAGCTGCTCGCGCGCATGCGGGCGGTGCTGCGGCGCTTCTCGCAGCTGGAAGCCGACCTCGAGGACCGAGTCCTGGAGGGCGGGCGCGTCGTGCTCGACATCGACCGGCACACGGTCGCGGTCGACGGCAGCGAGATCAACATGCCGCTCAAGGAGTTCGAGCTCCTCGAGGTGCTCATGCGCAACGCCGGCCGCGTGCTCACCCGGGGGCAACTCATCGACCGGGTGTGGGGGAGCGACTACTTCGGAGACACCAAGACGCTCGATGTGCACATCAAGCGCATCCGCTCGCGCATCGAGAAGAATCCCGGGTCACCCGAGATGCTCGTGACCGTGCGGGGCCTCGGATACCGGTTCGAGGGTTAGGTCTCCGCACAGACGAAGACGCGGCGCCCAGACCTGGCGCCGCTTCTTCGCTGGCTGAGGGCTCGGCCCGCGCGGCGTCAGGGTGCGAGCGGTGCGAGGTAGTCGAGCGTGCCGTCGAGCACGGGGACCGACGTGAGCTCGCCCTCCGAGTCGCCGGACTGGAAGAACGCGACGACGTCGGCGCCGGGCGGCGTGTCGAGGTCCTCGACGAGGATGGGCTCTTCGCCGTCCTCGGAGCCGAGGCTGAGAGTCGTGTTCGCGGGCACGCGCACGTCGACCGAGACGCGGGACGAGCCCTCGCCGAACTCGATGCGCAGCGTGTGCGACTCGTCGGTCTCGTTGAGGAGCGCCGCGACGAAGTTGCCCTCCGAGCCGCTCTCGTCGGCGACGATCTGCGCGTTGCGCACCTGGACGGGGCCCGACTCGAACACGTTCACGCCCTCGGCGGCGGCGTAGTTGATCGTCGTGGCCTGCGGCGAGACCATGCTGCAGCCGGTGGTCCCGAGGACGAGTGCGGCTCCGATGGCGAGCGACGCGATGAGGCGCGGGTTCACTGATCCCTCCCAGGACGGACGACGGCTTCCTCAGCATTCTAGGGGGTCGCCTGGTGCGGTCGTGATCGTCGCTTCCGGGGCCGCCCGTCCGGAGGGCGGAGAACCTTAGCGTATTTCTCCTGTGGTATCCTGGAGGTTGCCGAAAGGACATAACTCCATGCTTTTTGAGGTTGGCGAGACGGTCGTCTACCCCCACCACGGGGCGGCAACGATCATCGAGGTCAAAGACCGGATCATCAAGGGCGAGACGAAGAAGTACCTGAAGCTCAACGTCACGCAAGGCGACCTGATCATCGAGGTCCCCGCTGAGAACGTCGACCTCGTCGGCGTCCGCGATGTCATCGGCAAGGAGGGGCTCGACAAGGTCTTCGAGGTGCTGCGCGCTCCCTTCACGGAGGAGCCGACCAACTGGTCGCGGCGCTACAAGGCCAACCTCGAGAAGCTCGCCTCCGGTGATGTCATCAAGGTCAGCGAGGTCGTCCGCGATCTGTGGCGCCGAGACCAGGATCGCGGTCTGTCGGCCGGCGAGAAGCGCATGCTCGCCAAGGCCAAGCAGATCCTCATCTCGGAGCTCGCCCTCGCAGAGAAGACCGACGAGGAGCAGGCGAGCGTGATCCTCGACGAGGTCCTCGCAAGCTGAGCCACCGAAACGACGCCCCGCAGGGGGCGTCGTTCGCTTTGCCGGCGCCGGGACCCCGTCGCGATAGCGTGAACGGGTGAGCATCACTCCCGTCCCGCGCGTCGCCGTCGTGGTCGTCGCGGCCGGTTCCGGCATGCGTCTGGCCGCCGGCGCGCCCAAGGCCTTCGTCGGCATCGACGGTCACCCGATCCTCTGGCACGCGCTGTCGCGCGTGTTCGCCGCCCCCACGGCGCAGGTCGTCGTGGTGGCGCCGTCCGACCGACAGGGCGATGCGCTCAGCGAGGTGCTCGCGGTCGCCGGCGACCGTCGCGATCTGGTGTCGGTGGTCGCAGGCGGTGCGACGCGTCAGGCGTCCGTGGCGGCAGGGCTCGCAGCGCTCTGGGCGGACGTCGAACTCGTGCTGGTGCACGACGCCGCCCGTGCTCTCACACCACCCGAGGTGTTTCAGCGAGTGATCGCGGCGCTCGAGGAGGGCGCCGTCGGCGCCGTCCCGGTACTCCCCGTCATCGACACCATCAAGCGGGTCTCGGGCCACGAGATCCTCGCGGGAGTCGACCGGTCCGAGCTCGCGGCCGCGCAGACGCCGCAGGGGTTCCGCAGGGACGTGCTCGATGCGGCCTATGCCGCATCGACCGAGGACTTCACCGACGATGCGGCGCTGGTCGCCGCCGCCGGGCATGCGGTCGCGGCCGTCACGGGGCATCCGCTCGCCTTCAAGATCACCACCGCCGCAGACCTCGAGCGCGCCC